>JAIKWW010000134.1 GCA_024684465.1 Clostridia bacterium
CTGCTTCGATTGCTGAAGTGGGAGATACGGTGCTGTTTTCGCCGGCCTGTGCTCGATGGGATCTGTACAGCAGCTACGAGGTCCGGGCGGAGGATTTCAAGACCCGGGTAAAGGAACTGCGGGACTGAGCCGCAAGGTCGCAGGGTAATCAATCGGTAAGAGGAAATAGCAATGTTTTCGGGACGAAAAAAAAAGAAAAAGAGAGAGGAACGGAGAAAGAGACGGGCTGAAGAGGCTGCTCTGGCCGCTGAGAACAACGGCCGCGACGGGAGTCCTTCCGGGTACGGGAGAATGGAAGATCCGGCGGCGGTTCCGGTGGATGCGGAAGCTGAAGTCAGCGGAGACCGCGAGCGTGGAAGGATCATCTTCGTGAAGAAGTTCCTGGACGAATCCGCGGTCTACGCCAGAGGCGGCGACTTTCCGCTCTTCATAATCACTCTGTCGCTGGTGCTCTTCGGAGTCGTCATGGTTTTCAGTGCCAGCTATTATACGGCTATGAACGAGCAGGGCTCGCCCTATTATTACCTGATCAGAGACTCTGTCTGGGCGATTCTCGGATTTGTGGTCATGCATGTGGTGTCCACCATCGACTATCACAAGCTGCAGAAGCTGGCGCCGCTGCTCCTGCTGGTATCCATCGTTCTGCTGTGCGCCGTGTTCACTCCGTTGGGACTGACTTTGAACAACGCCACCAGATGGCTGAATTTCAAGGTGTTTACCGTCATGCCGGGCGAGATAGCGAAACCTGCGGCCATACTGTTCGTGGCGGCTTTCCTCAGCAAGGATCCCACCAGGATCAAGAGTCTTCCCCGCGGGGTGCTGCCGCTGGTGGCAGTGGCTGCTGTTATATTCGCACTGATCTACAAACAGCCTAATACCACAACTGCGGCTACGGTTGTAATCATCATACTGGGAATGATGTTCATAGCAGGGATCAACATGATCTACGTGGGCGGCCTCGTAGGTATGGGTGTCGTAGGTCTCATGACAATGATCCTGGCGGACCCTGACGGATATCGTCTCAGAAGAATCACCAACTTCCTGCACCCTCTGGACAACATACAGGGAACTGGTTATCAGGTTTCCCAGGGACTGTTTGCTCTCGGCTCCGGAGGCCTTTTCGGGGTCGGCATAGGAAAGAGCATACAGAAGACTCTGTACCTCCCGGAACCGCAGAATGACTTCATCCTGGCGATCATCGGCGAAGAGCTGGGCTTTATCGGCCTGGTGCTCCTGCTGCTGGTATATCTGCTGTTCCTCTGGAGAGTCGTGCGCATAGCGATAAAGGCCCCGGACATGTTCGGCACGCTTCTGGCGTCCGGCTTCGGGATCATGTTTGCGGCCCATATCATATTCAATATCATGATCGTGACGGCAAAGATGCCGCCTACAGGAATCATTCTGCCGTTCGTAAGCTGGGGCGGCAACGCGCTGGTTATCTTCATGGCCTGCGTGGGTGTTCTGCTGAACATATCGAAACAGTTTAAAAAGTGAGAAAATCGTTGAAATAAAAGGGACGGAGCCGATTGCGCGGAAATGTTCCACATGATATAGTGATTATGATGTAACACTATGTCCGATATGAGGGAGAAAAGATATTTAAATGAGAGTTATCATGGCGGGTGGCGGAACCGGCGGACACATCTACCCGGCGATCGCCATCGCAGAGGAAATAAAGAAGAGAGACAGCAGTGCCGAGATCATTTTTGCCGGCACGAATCACGGAATCGAGACTAAGATCGTTCCGGACAACGGCTACGAGCTCAGGCTGATCACGGTCAGCGGCCTGAACAGAAAGAAACCCTGGAAGAATATCAAGACGGTGAAGGACCTGGCAAAGGGTCTCCACGAGGCGAAGAGCCTGATAAAGGAGTTCAAGCCGGACATCGTCATAGGGACCGGAGGTTATGTGTGCGGCCCGGTGGTGAAGACTGCGGCGAGGATGGGTGTCCGAACCTACATCCACGAGCAGAATGCGTACCCCGGCCTGACTAACAAGCTCCTGAGCAAGAGTGTTGACCGGGTGTTTCTGGCCTTCGAGGAAGCTGCAAAGTACTTTAAAGTGAAGAAAGCTCCGCTGGTGACAGGCAACCCGGTGAGACGGGGGTTCAGGGAGATGAGCCGCGAAGAGGCGAGAAAGGTGCTGGGCATTCCCCAGGACTGTTTCATGGCGCTCAGTTTCGGAGGAAGTCTCGGGGCGAGAACTATTAATGAGGAAATGAAGATCGCAGTTCGCCAGCTGGCGGACAGACAGGATTGCAGGATATTCTTCGCCACCGGCAGATCGCATTATCAGGCGGTTACTGCGGAGGCAGATCCGGCAAATGCCAGAGTGTCGTATCTCGAGTACATCGACGATATGCCGAAGTATCTGGCTGCCTGCGACCTGGCCATCACAAGATCGGGAGCACTTACGGTTTCCGAGATAGCAGCCTGCGGCAGAGCTTCGATAATGATACCGTCACCGAATGTCACCAGCAATCACCAGTACTTCAACGCGAAAGTTCTGGCTGATGCGGGAGCATCCATCCTCATCGAGGAAAAGAACCTGCACGAGGGTGATGTGGCTTCCATCATAGAGACTCTGCTGGATGACAGAGAACGGGTGAGACGCATGGAACGTGCCGCTGCAGCAAAGGGCAATACGGATGCGGCAGGGATTATCTGCAACGGAATGGGAATATAAATGGATACTAATAACCGGGGCAATGACAGCAGAGGCAATGACAGCTTCAGAACCTCCAGCAATATATTCCAGGGGTATGATACCACGTATTCAGACCTCTATGCGCAGGAGGAACAGCGCGCCAGGGAGAACGGCGAAATACAGGAGCCTCCGCAGGAACCGAAAAGGAAAAAGAAAAAAAGGCGCAAGAAGCACTACATGCTCCGCATCGTGATATTTATCGCAGTGGTGGTGGGGCTGTATCTGTTTTCCCGGTCGCCGGTATTTGAAATCTCCACTATTGTGGTCGAAAACAATTCACTGATCTCCACCGAGGAGATTCTGGAAAAGACCCAGATCCAGGTGGGCGACAATATGTTCGAGTGGTCTGAAAGAAAGATCAAGAGTGCTCTGGCGGACAATCCATATGTGAAGACTATCAATGTCAACAGGGACCTCCCGGACCGCTTTATCATAGAAGTGGTGGAACGCATCCCTACGGCCTGCATCATGGTGGACGGGAAGTATCTGATCATAGATTCTGACGGTGAGGTAATGGACGAAGCCGACAACACCATGTCCTCCACGATCCTGGAAGGACTGACTGTTAACGACTGGGAAAAGGGAGATGTGCCGGAGTTTGGAGACAAAGCCTCCTTCGACATGCTGATGAACATGATAAAGTCAGTGGAGAAGGCCGGGCTGTTCTTTAAAAAGGTTGCTCTGAACCCCAACGGTTCGGTTAACGCATACGTTACGGACACACTGATCTGTAAGGGAACGCCTGATCACATAATCTCGTCTCTGGACGGGATCAAGGCGGTGCTCTACGATCTTTCGCAGAAGAATGTACAGCGGGGAGTAATTGAGATTGACGGCAGCAATTATGCATCCTTCAGTCCGGTGCTCAGCTGATATTATGACAGGCTCCGGGAAAGGGCCTGACGGAAGGACCGGAGGTGAAATGCTCCCCGGTTTCTTCTTTTGTTAAGAAAATGAAATGAAGTTGTAAGATTTGGTATTTTATTGAGTCCAGATTATTGCGATTGAAATATTGATATGCTAAAATATTCTATATTCGGGTAACGGGAGGTTACTAATAATTATGTTGCAATTTGATATGAATACAGGAGAAGATAAAGCCGTTATCAAGGTCATCGGCGTTGGTGGCGGTGGTGGTAATGCCGTTAATCGAATGATCGAGGAAGGCATTAATGGTGTATCTTACATCACAGTAAATACAGACAGACAGGCTCTGAATGCTTCATCTGCCGATACGAAGATCCAGATCGGAGAGAAGCTCACGAGAGGTCTGGGAGCCGGCGCCAATCCGGAGGTCGGCATGAAAGCCGCTCAGGAAAATCTGGACGAGATTACCAAATTCCTGGACGGAGTGGACATGGTCTTCATTACTGCCGGCATGGGCGGCGGCACAGGAACAGGTGCTGCACCGGTTATCGCACAGGCTGCGAAAGAACTGGGAATCCTCACAGTCGGAGTAGTTACGAGACCGTTTTCTTTTGAAGGCAGAAGACGCAGAGATCACGCAGACAAGGGTATCGAGTACCTCAAGCAGGTAGTTGACTCACTGGTTGTGATCCCTAACGACAAGCTCCTGGAGATCGCGGAGAAGAATACCACGATCAAGGAAGCTTTTGATATGGCTGATGACGTTCTGAGACAGGGCGTACAGGGCATCACTGACCTCATCACCGAAGAGGGCATGATCAACCTGGACTTCGCGGATGTTCAGACAGTTATGAGCAACAGAGGCATCGCGCACATGGGCGTGGGCGTCGGTCACGGCGAGAACAAGGTCATCGACGCAGTCAAGGATGCGATCGGCAGCCCGCTGCTGGATACTTCCATCGACGGCGCAAGTGCGATCCTCCTCAACATCACAGCAGGTTACGACCTGGGTATGCTGGAGCAGCATGAGGCAGCTGATCTGGTTGAGAAGGCTGCATCCAGAGACGCAAACATCATCTACGGTGTCGCTATCAGAGACGATATGCAGGATGAGGTTCGCATCACAGTTATCGCAACGGGTTTTGAAAATGAAGAACTGCCGGAGGAACCGCCGGTTCAGATCCAGCAGGAAGCTGCACCTGTTCGCATAGCTGAAACTGAAAAAGAGGAAATCGAGATCAGTGAGAATTATGAGCCGGCTGAGGTAGCTGAACCGGAGGCACGTGTCGTAAAGGAAGAGATAAAAGTTCCTGACTGGCTGAAGCAGGCTAATTTCGGTAAGGACAAGAACAAACTCTACTGATCTGTTCCCGGGCTGTCCTGCGGGACGGCTGAAGTTCGGTCCGGCGGGGGTTTGAAGGCTTCACGGAACGGGAAAAGAAAATAGTCACAAAAAAGCCGGTCACGCAGCCGGCTTTTTGTTGATATTACGGTCATGGCAGCAGAGAGAGCGCGGAAAGGCGGATGAGGCATATGATCAGAAAAATCTCATCGGTTGAAAACACCCGGGTCAGGCACTTTCGACAGCTGTACAGAAAGAAGTTCAGAGACCGTGAGGGCTTGTATGTCATTGAGGGCGCTAACCTTTTAAAGGAGGCGCTTTCTTTCGGAGCGGCTCTCGGGGACGTGTTCCTGACGGACAGCTTCAGAGGTCAGGAACCTGAACTTACTGCGGAGCTGGAGGCTTCAGGGGCGGAGATGTACGTGCTGCCCGAGGGGCTTTTCAGCCAGATAACAGATACTGAAACTCCCCAGGGAGTGGCTGCAGTGGTGGAAAAACCGCTGCGCAGTGCTGAAGAGGTTATGAAGAACTGCAGGAGCCTGGTGGTCCTGGACAGGCTTCAGGACCCGGGAAACCTGGGCACTATAGTGAGAACTGCCGATGCGGCGGGCTTTGACGGCATAATTGCCATGAAGGGCACCGCTGATATATTTGCACCGAAGACGGTGCGGGCTGCGGCAGGAGCTATTTACAGGGTAGAGATCGCATATATGGATGAACCCGATGAAGCGGCTGTTGCGCTCCGGGAGCACGGCATTACTACTGTGTGCACTTCACCTTATGCGGAGAAAGTCTATTACGACGTGGATTTGAGCGGGAAGACGGCACTGATCATAGGCAACGAGGCAAACGGCGCCTGTGACGAGTTTATGAAGGGTGCGGATATCAATGTCACCATCCCCATGAGCGGAGCCACGGAATCGCTGAACGCGGGAATCGCGGCGGCGGTGATCATGTTCGAATCGTTACGTCAGAAGAATATCAAGGGATAATTATTAAGAAAGGAGCAGCGCGCTTCAAAGGTGCGCCGTCAGAATCATGATAACGGATCAGCTTAAGGCAATCCTCGAGGAGACGAGGAATCAGATTAAAGAGGCAACTTCGCCTGAGAGAGCGGAGGAGCTCAGAGTTAAACTCCTCGGAAAGAAGGGTCAGTTGACGGAGATCCTCAGATCGATGAAGGATCTCACGCCGGAAGAGAGAAAGGAAGCGGGCAAGGCCGCAAATGAGACGAAGGCCAATATCGAGACTCTCATAAAGGATAAGATGAACGAGCTCAAGGATGCTCAGAAGAAACTGAGACTCCACGCTGAGAGACTCGACGTTACGGAGCCGGGCAAGTGGCCGAAGATCGGCTTCAAGCACCCGCTCACGCAGATTATCGACGAGATGACTGACATCTTTATGAGCATGGGATTCGAACAGGTGGAAGGGCCTGAGGTGGAGACTGTGTTCATGAATTTCGATGCGCTGAATGCTGACAAGTTCCATCCGTCAAGAGATATGACTGACACGTTCTACATCACTGACAAGACGCTGCTCAGAACACAGACATCTCCGGTTCAGGCGAGAACTCTGCTCACAAAGGAGCCGCCTATGAAGATCATCTCACCGGGTCGTGTATACCGCTGTGATACTCCTGATGCAACTCATTCTCCTGTATTCCATCAGGTAGAGGGTCTGGTCGTGGGCGAAGGCGTTACCATGGCAGATCTTAAGGGAACTCTTGCTGAGTTCGCAAAGCAGATGTTCGGACAGGATACAAAGACCAAGTTCAGACCGCATCACTTCCCGTTCACTGAGCCGTCTGCAGAGGTTGATGTTTCCTGCTTCAAGTGCGGCGGCAAGGGCTGCAAGGTCTGCAAGGGCAGCGGATGGATCGAGATCCTGGGCTGCGGAATGGTTCACCCTAACGTTCTCAAGGTCGGCGGAATCGACACTGAGAAGTACACAGGCTTCGCATTCGGAATCGGCGTTGAACGTATCGCCATGCTGAAGTATGAAGTGGACGATATCAGATTGTTCTACGAAAATGATGAGCGTTTCCTGAAGCAGTTTAAATAAAGGGGTTAGTTAGATGTTAGTATCTGTAAATTGGCTTAAAGATTATGTTAATACAGCTGTTCCTGTTCAGGAATTCTGTGACAGAATGATCCTTTCAGGATCGAATATAGAGACTGTTCAGCCGTATGGCACCGGATTTGAGAAGATCGTGGTGGCGAAGATCACGAAGATCGAGAAGCATCCGGATGCGGACAAGCTGCTGGTTTGCCAGGTCGATGCAGGACAGGGTGCGCCCGTTCAGATCGTTACTTCCGCAAAGAACGTGTTTGAAGGGGCTACTGTTCCTGTAGTCCTCAGCGGCGGAAAGATCGCTGACGGGACAGAGATCGGCGACACTCAGTTCAGAGGAGTTGATTCCTACGGAATGTTCTGCTCCGCGCAGGAGATGGGATACGAGGACAAGGTCATCGAGCAGTCTGTGGCAAACGGCATCTGGATTCTGCCGGATGAGCTCAAAGCAGGCACTCCGATTCAGGAGGCGCTGGGTCTTGAGGACAGTGTTGTGGATTTCGAGATTACGCCGAACAGACCTGACTGTCTGTCCATGCTGGGCATGGCAAGGGAAGCTTCCGCGGTTTTCGGAACTCCGCTGAAGTATCCTGAAACAAAGGCAAAGAACGAGCAGGGTGACGTGAAGGACTTCATCGACGTGGAGGTGAAGCGCACTGACCTGTGCCCGAGATATACCGCAAGAGTGATCAAAGATGTGAAGATCGGACCTTCCCCGTGGTGGATGCAGAAGCGCCTCATGCATGCGGGCATGCGTCCTATCAACAACATGGTGGACATCACCAACTTCGTAATGCTGGAATACGGCCAGCCGCTCCACGCATTTGACATAAGAGAGATCGAAGGCGGAAAGATCGTTGTGGACACTGCAAAGAACGATGATGTGTTCACAACTCTGGACGGAACCGAAAGAAAACTCAACGACACGATCCTCATGATCAACGATGCAAAGAAGCCTATCGGCATCGCAGGCATCATGGGTGGACTGGATTCTGAAATAAAGGAAGATACTGAGACAGTTGTTCTGGAAGCTGCAAACTTCAACAAGGACAATATCAGATTCTCGTCGAAGGCTCTGGTTCTCAGAACAGAGGCTTCCGGAAGATATGAAAAGGGAATCGATGCAAACCTCTGTGAAGAGGCTGCTGACAGAGTCTGCGCTCTGGTGGAACAGCTGGGCTGCGGAACTGTTGTGGGCGGAAGCATCGACATCTACGCGGAAAAGCAGGAAGCAAAGGCAGTAAAGGCAAGAGTTTCCAGAATCAACATGATACTGGACACTGATCTTTCCGGCGAAGAAATGAAGAAAATGCTGGAAAGCCTGGAAATGCACGTTGAATTTGAAGACGAGGACACCATGGTGGTAACGCCTCCGACAGTACGTCAGGATCTGCTGATCGAAGAGGACTACGTGGAGGAGATTGCCCGTCTCTACGGATATAACGTGCTCCCGGAGACTCTCCCGGGCAACGCCAACGTGGCTAGAAAGACTCCGATCCAGACGCTCCGTGAAAAGGCGAGGGACATCCTCACCGCCATGGGACTGGACGAAGTCCTCACATATTCATTTGTAAGCCCTAAGAGTGTTGACAAAGTGGGAATCACAGAGACTGATCTGGCTCGCAGAAACTTTGTAAAGCTCATCAATCCGCTGGGCGAAGAAAACAGCGTGATGAGGACCATGGTAACTCCGAGCATGATGGAAGTCCTCGCCACAAACAATGCAAAGGGAAATGCAGATGCGAGACTCTTCGAGATAGGAAGAGTATTCAACAACAGCCCGATCAACTGTGACGGACAGCCTGTGGAAGCGGAAGTGCTCTGCATCGGACTTCTTGGAAGCGACGCCGACTTCTTCGTTCTCAAGGGAATGATCGAAGAACTTCTCTATCTCTTCGGAGTTGAAGATGTGGAATTCCGTCAGGAAACTCAGATGCCTATGTACCATCCGGGCAGGGCTGCAGATGTGTTTGCAGGAGATTACATGCTGGGCACCTTCGGCGAAATGCATCCGGATGTTTCCGAAAGATATGGAATCGAAGGCAGAGTATATACCTGCGAGCTGGTATTCTCAACTATCGCAGGTCTGTCAAATACAGATATCCTCTACAAGCCGCTGCCTAAGTATCCGTCCACAGTAAGAGACATCGCTCTCATAGTGGATGATGAAGTACATGCGGGAGATATCAGGGATACGATTCTTGAAAACGGCGGAGATATTCTTGAGGATGCTGAGCTCTTCGACGTATACCGCGGCAAGCAGATCGAAGATGGAAAGAAGAGCGTGGCATTCACACTCACTTACAGATCTGCCGACAAGACGCTGACAGATGAGGATGTGGCAGGTGTCCACGGACAGATCCTCGAGGCGCTCAAGAAGGAATTCGACGCAAATCTCAGAGAAATGTAGTGAGTCTGACGGAGAAAAAACAGGAGGTCGCTTCATGGCAGAGACTAACAGAGAAACAGTAAAGATCTACGGACAGGAATATACGATCACCGGAACCAGCTCCTCTGAGCAGATCCGGGAGGTCGCAGCTTACGTTGACGGCATAATGAACGAGATAGCGGCGGGAATTCCGAATATGTCCGCCTCTTCCCTTGCAGTCCTCACTGCGGTAAATATCGCAGATGACTTTTTCAACCAGAAGGAACAGATCGGTGAAATGGAGGATGAACTTGAAAATCTCCAGAAGGACGCCGACCATTACGAAAAGCTCTGGGAGGAGGTCAAGGCGAATTTCCGCCAGTACAAGGATGACGCTCAGGGGAGCATCGAACAGCTGAAGGAACTCCAGCGCATTTACAACATGAAGAATGTGGAGCTCAGCAAGGCGAACGAAGAGATCGAAGCTCTGAAGTCCGCTTCGGCAAACAACGCCGGAGAAGTGGATTCTCTGAACGACCGGATCGAAGAACTCAAAGAGGAAATTCGTCAGCGTGACGAGAAGATCGCCGAGGAGCAGGAGAAGAATGCTCAGGCAGCAGAGTCGGAATCCGCAGACATGAAGGAAATCAAGAGGAAATACAAGGAACTGGAAAGCAGCTTCTTCGACATCCAGATGGACAACATGCGTCTGAAGAACGAACTGGATAATCTGAAGAAGAACATGTAGACGGTCCGTATTATTGCCTATGAATGACAAGGTTTATAAAGTATTAGAATACGACAAGATAATAGAAATGCTCAAAGCTGAAGCCGCTTCCCCCATGGGCAGAGATGCTGCGGGGGAAACGGTTCCGCTCACTGAAGATTATAAGATAAGGGAACTACTGACGGAAACCGATGAAGCGGTTTCCGTTATTCTGCATAAAGGAACACTTCCTCTGGGCGGCCTGCAGGACGTGAAGAGAAAGGCCAGATATGCGGAAAAGGGAGGCGTTCTCGGCATGGGAGAACTGCTGGGGATACGCTCCAGCCTCAAGGTTGCCGAGGACGTTTACAAGTTCCTGGATGACGAGGAGATTACATATGCTCCCGGAATCAAGGCCTATCTGGAGGTGCTCCGCCCTGAAAGCAGACTGCGGGAGCACATCGAAAGATGCATCATATCAGAGGATGAAATGGCCGACAGTGCCAGTCCTGCTCTGAGAGATATCCGCAGGAAGATAGAGAATCAGAGGCAGTCCGCCAGAGCCCGGCTGTCAGCCATGGTATCCTCATCAGGCAACAGGGAACTGCTGCAGGATGCGGTTATAACCATGAGAGACGGGCGTCTGGTGATCCCTGTGAAACTTGAGAACCGTTCAAAGTTCCCGGGAATCGTCCATGACCGTTCATCCACCGGTTCCACGCTGTTCATCGAGCCTCAGGCTGTGGTGGATATCAATAACGAGATCAGAGAGCTGGAACTGAAGGAACAGGAAGAGATACGCAGGATACTTGCGGAACTGTCCAAAGAAGTTGGGATGTGCGTACGGAGCATCGTGTCTAATCAGAAGTATCTGGTGAGACTGGATGTGATCTTTGCAAGAGGCCGGCTTTCAGTGAAACAGGGAGCATTTGCGGCGAAGCTCAATGACAGTGGCGTGATCGACATAAGACGAGGCCGTCATCCGCTGCTTCCGAAGGAAAAGGCTGTGCCGGTGGACGTTTCAGCAGGTGAGACCTACAGGACGCTGGTGATCACTGGCCCGAATACCGGAGGCAAGACTGTTATGCTGAAGACCGTGGGACTCATGATGCTCATGACCCAGTCCGGTCTGCACATACCGGCAGCCGAGGGAACCACTCTGCCTGTGATGAAGAAGATCTTCGCGGATATAGGTGACGAGCAGAGCATCGAGCAGAGCATGAGTACGTTCTCAGGTCATATGAAGAATGTGGTGGATATCCAGAAGGAAGCGGATGGAGATACTTTCATACTGCTGGATGAGCTGGGCGCCGGTACGGATCCTGTGGAGGGCGCGGCACTCGCCATCGCTATTCTCGAAAATCTGGCCGCCGCAGGCGCTCTCATTTTTGCCACCACTCACTACAGTGAACTGAAGAAATATGCGCTGGCAACTCCCGGTGTTGAAAATGCGTCCATGGAGTTTGACATAGAGACTCTCAGCCCGACTTACAGACTGATAATAGGTGCGCCGGGCAAGTCCAACGCCTTTGAGATCTCCAGAAAACTGGGTCTGGCAGACAGCATAATCGAGGAGGCACGGCATCTGCTGGGCAATGAGGACATCGAGTTTGAGAATGTGGTCAGCGCACTTGAGACGGACAGAAGAAGCGCCCGCAGCAAGCTGGAGGCAGCAGAGGCTCTGTCGGAGGATCTGAAGAGACGTCAGGCAGAGATCGAACGCAGGGAACGGGAACTTGTCCAGAAGAAGGAAAA
>JAIKWW010000155.1 GCA_024684465.1 Clostridia bacterium
GAGATCGCTATGATTTCACCCGGTTCTGCAGCTTTTCCTGATGCCCGGTCTCCGTCAGATTCCCGGTCTCCGCTTTCTTCTTTCTCATCTGCTCCCGCGGAGTTCTTCATTACCAGCACCGCCAGCTGGAAGGGACCTTCCGCATCCCCGGATTCCTTCTCATATGTAGGGAGGCTTCCGTTGACAACCTTCTTCAGGTAGGAATCATCAGATGTTGATAACAGAGGCATATATGAAAGTTTTTCTCCATCGCCGACCTCCGACCGGCCGTCGGAAAAAGCCTCCGCCTGGACCATCAGGATGTTGGCATCTTCGGCAGCGAGGGAATCAGTTATCCCGGTTTCCGATTCATCTATGGTTGCTACTGCATACAGAGGCTCCTGATAGTAGTGATCTGCACCCTCCATGACGATGCCTTCTTCATACCGGATCCCGTATTCCTTTAATATGGATCTGAAATTTGTCATGGATTCGGCTGTATATGTGGTCATGACGAGGGCTTTGCCGCCTCCGTCCAGATAATCCGTCACTTTTTCAGCTTCACCGGAAGTGTAATCCGTCCCGGGAGCGCAGATCAGCAGTGCTGCGCAGTCATCAGGAATATCCGTGGTGAGAAGATTCAGATCCTTCAGGGAGATATTCTGCTGGGCGATCTGATCCGAGACAGTGGCTGATACCGCAGCTTCACCGTGACCTGTCACTCTGTACATCACCGGCAGATTCCCGGTGGTGACATATGCGATGGCCCCGGTTATCAGATTTTCCCCGTTAAAGGAAGTGTCTGCCTGACCGCTGCCATCATATGACTCATAATCCGTCACAAATATCCTGTTGTAATCTATGGTCTTTTCCCGTTCCCCGCAGGTCACCACCAGACTGTTTAAAGTAAGCCCGCTGTACTTTTGAGCGGCTTCTATATCCACATTGGGATCCACATATTTTACTTCGATGTGACCGGAGGCCTCAGAGTAGCTTTCCAAAAGTTTGTTCAGCTGCTCAAGGGAATGATCCCGGGTCTGAAGGACGCTTATGGTTACATCTTCATCCAGTCCCTCCAGGACTTCTTCCGTCTTCGGCCCGATCGTATAGATCCTGTCCGCCGACAGATCCAGTTCCGTCAGCGAAGATGGAATCTGGCTCACCAGCAGATTTCCAACTATCACGATGGCGATCAGGACCGCTGTGGCAGCTGCGCTTAGCGAGCCGTATTTCACACTCCTGGCGCTCATGGATTTCTTTATGTTCAGGTTGATCTTCTTCATTTCAGCACCCCCTGGCTCCATCTGCGTCTCTGAACCGACTGCACCGTGAGGAAAACGAACAGACCGCTCACTGAAAGATAGTAGACCACAGTGCTGAGGTCAAATACCTGCGATACTATATCCGAGAAGCGGTTTACAAGAGAGACTGATTCCATAAATGAACCGAAAAGCCCGCTGAACCGGTCACGCTTAAGGATGAAGAACACCGCCAGCACTACGGCTCCGAATATTCCCGTGCCCCCGGCGATGTACAGATTACCAGTGAGATGATAAACAACTGCCGCGGCCAGGAGTATCAGCAGAGCGAAGCACACCAGCGACGCCTCTGCTCCGTCCGGAACAAATGATGCTATGCCGTCTATGAGCTGCAGGATCAGCAATATGCAGAATGTTCCCACTGCGGCTATCACCTGACTTTCCGTCAGCGAGGAAATGAACATCCCTATGGAAATATAGGCTGCTCCCAGCAGCAGAAACAGCAGGATAGCAAGATAATCCGAAAGGCCCGTGCTGCCGCCGAGCAATGCGATGACAGGCGGTGCTCCGCAGGTTATCAGCATGGTCAGTCCAAGTACAGCTACCATTGCCAGGTATTTGCCCATGACGATCCCCGTCACTGAAACCGGCGATGTGAGCAGCAGCTGATCTGTCCTCGACCTTCTCTCTTCTGCAAAACTTCTCATGGTCAGGATCGGCACCATCAGAAGCAGGACGATCTCAACATTTGCCAGAACCGCCGAAAAATGAGGATAGCCCTGGATTATGTTGAATGCCGTGAAGAATATCCCGATAAACAACAGCGTCCCCGCCATAAAGACCGGTGCCGTCATGGTGTGAAAGAAAGATTTCAATTCTCTTTTAAATATCGCCTTCATCAGAATCCTCCCTTACACAGCAGTCTGCCTCTGTATCTGTGTCCTCCTGCCCATCATTTTCCGTAAGTTCCAGGAACACATCCTCTAATGAGGCTCTTTCCTCATTCATTGAAAGAATAGTGCATCCTCCGGCAGCAAATGCCGCAGACACGCTTTCCCTCAGATCCTTTTCCCCGTCATATTTAACGGATACTGTCACAGTTCCGTCCTCTTCCGATCCGGACACCTCGTAATCATCCACATCCTCCAGCCCATCTGCAATTCCTTTTGCAGTTGACTCATCCGCTTTTATTGTTAACCTGAGTGTCTTTTCCGGTTCCATCATCTTCATCAGTTCATCCGGCGCGCCGCTTGCGATCAGCCGTCCCCCGGACAGTATCATCACATGGTCGCAGATCTCACTTACTTCCGATAAAATGTGGGAACTCAGGATGATCGTATGATCTTCCCCCAATTTCTTTATCAGAGACCGAATCTCTATGATCTGTTTCGGATCAAGACCCACTGTGGGCTCGTCCAGAATGAGGATTTCCGGCATTCCCAGAATTGCCTGGGCGAAACCCACCCGCTGTCTGTACCCCTTTGACAGGTTCTTTATCAGCCGTTCAGACACATCTTCGATCTTCAGCATCCCTTCCGCCTCTTCAACAGCCCTGATCCGGTCTTTCTTCGGAATCCGCTTCAATTCCGCAGCAAAACACAGATATTCCCTCACTGTCATTTCCGGATACAAGGGCGGGATCTCCGGCAGATAACCTATGCAGGCCCTCGCTTCCTCCGGCTCCTCCAGTATATCGTGACCGTCGATTATGACATCGCCCTCACCCGTGGCGAGATATCCGGTTATAATGTTCATCGTGGTGGTCTTTCCCGCCCCGTTTGGTCCGAGTAACCCGCAGATCCGGCCTTTCTCCACAGTAAAACTCAGGTCGTTTACAGCGATGTTGTCCCCGTATTTTTTTGTCAGATTACGTACTTCTATCATCAAGTACACCGTTCCTTTCTGAAATCCTTAACCCCCGTGCGGCTGCTCACTGTTATAAAACTCATTACCGCACCGGTGTTCTATTGTAACTCCGAAATGTGATGATTAGGTCAAAAAATCAGGCTCATTGTGAATGCTGTGTGAAATTGTTTACAATTATTGCAAACCATGTGTTCCTTTATTTGCGCCCTTATTGTTAGGCTACTTGTATTTTAATTGCTTTCTGTTATAATAGTTGTGTATTTGTTCTGTGATATATCCGACAAAATACAACAAAACCGATATATCACATATTATTTAAAGAAGACGAAACAGACTTAACAGACAGGACACACGAGGTGATCACATGCGTGACGAAATACTTTACACACCTGAAGAAATCGCAAACAAACTGAAGCTTTCAAAATACACCATATACGAAATGATCAAACGCGGTGAAATTCCTGCGCATCGTATAGGCAGAAGCCTCCGTATTACAGAAAGCCAGTTGGAAACCTATCTTCAGCAGTCAAAGAAATCCGACAATTCCTTCGAATCTGAGATTGTCACCATAGAAGGTGAAAAATTTGCCAGGATCATAGGTCAGACCGGTGATGTCTTCATTTCAGTAGCCACTGATCTTGAGGGCTCGGTAAAGGTAACCATAAAGCCTGAAGATGTTATAATCGCAAGGGAGAAACTGATCTGCAGCGCAAGGAACAACATTCCCGGAACCATCACCAGCATGGAGGAACTCCGTGACAGCTTCAGCGTGACAGTTAATATCGGCATTCCTCTGGAAGTCAGCATCACGAAGCGTTCGGTTGACGAACTTGAGCTCAAACTTGGCGA
>JAIKWW010000005.1 GCA_024684465.1 Clostridia bacterium
GCAAGCTGGCAAGCGACACTGAAGAGACTGTAGGAAACATTCAGGATACAGTTGGAAGCATTCAGGAAGCATTTAACGGCCTCCTGGACGAATCCAGAAACTTCCTGGATTTCCTGAACAACACCGTTACTCCGGACTACAGGAACTTCGCAGATACTGCTGAAGGATACAGGAACGATGCTGAGAACATCACCGATATCACATCAAAGATCGCGGAGATGGCAGTCGAGATCGAAAACATCATCGGCGAGATCACCCAGGCTACTCTGAACATTGCGGAATCCGCACAGACTACGGCTTCCAACAGTGCGAAGGTAATGACTTCCGTGGGAGCGGTTGCAGTCATCGTGGACGACGTTACAAACATGTCCAACGAGCAGGAGACCATCGCAGACGATCTCAACAATGTTGTTTCCAACTTCACTCTGAAGTAAAGATCTGCGGGAATCCGAACAGATTCAGACAATTCATAATACAAATGGCAGAACCGGTCATCCGGTTCTGCCATTTTATTTCAATATGATCGTCTCATCTCATTACAAGCATTTATAACAGCCTGATCACAAGCAGCATTACATTTCTAAAAGCTTCCTGCTGATCTCCACATACCGATTTCCTGCGGAATTCAATATTTCTACTGTCTGAATGTGATCTTCGGATGCGGGAACGCCCCACTTCTTAAGCCTGCGCTTCAATTCTCTGGCTGTGCCATCGCTTCCGTCATAGAGCGCCACTTCCCCGCCTGCGGCTTCACGGATCCTGTCAGCAACAAACGGAAAATGCGTGCATCCCAGGACTATGGCATCGATCTTGCGGTCTCCCAGAGTCGCGAACTGACTTCTTAGGTAATCCATGAGTTCAGGAGAATCCGTCTCGCCCTTTTCGACGTATTCCACGATGTCCGGACAGGGCATGGGGATTATGTCAGCCATATCGTCAAACTGACTCATCAATTCATGGAATTTTCTGCGGCGCAGCGTCGCATTTGTCGCCATTACCACCACCGTTCCGTCTTTATGTTCGATGGATGCAGGCTTTACCGCCGGTTCCATGCCGAGGATCGGCATGTCCTTATACTTGAGCCTCAGGCGTTTTGCTGCGACACTTGTGGCTGTATTACAGGCGATCACCACCGCTTTTACACCCATATCGATCAGATTTTCAAAGACGTTTGACGAAAGTTCGAATATCTCGTCGTCATCTTTCTCACCGTAAGGTGCATTTTGGGAATCTCCAAAATATATAAAACTCTCATTGGGAAGTACCGTCTGAAGTTTCTTCAGAACGCTGATTCCTCCCAGTCCGGAATCAAATACCCCCACTGGTGCATCATTCATCGTCCGGTATCCTCTCTAACTGTAAGTATGATCTGAATATTTTTCTTTCCATGTATTAGTCTTGACAAGGCCCTCTGCATCCGGCTGTGTTGCGGAAAAAAGATCCTGTGAGATTTCCGTGATCACATCGTATAGTTCCAGCTGAGTGACAAATTTCATCGGCAGCTGCTCTATGCCGAATAATGCTCCCAGGATTCCTCCGGTAACGGCTCCGGTGGAATCACTGTCTCCGGAATGGTTAACCGCCGCAGAAACAGCCCCGGCAAAGTCATCCTGATGCGCAAGGGCGCAGTAAACTCCGATGGCGAGAGTTTCCTCGGCAACCCACCCGGCTCCAAGTCTCGAGATAATCTCCGCTTCTTCCTCAACGGAGAATCTTTTGCCTCTGTTATCCGCTGCAAGACCGATTGCCATGGTCATGAGCCGGAGAAAACGCTTCATCGCCGGTGCCGGCATATTTCTGAAAGTGTCGGCTGTAAATCTCACCGCATCGGCAACACAGTCGATCAGGTCATTATCAGTGTTGATGATATTATTAATGATGAGAGCGTACGCCGCTGCAGGTACAAAGCCCAGCGGATTGCCATGGGTGATAGCTGCGGCCCCTGCTGCGCAGGCAGCCACATCATTTTCATCGTCCATCAGCAGTCCTATGGGCGAAACTCTCATGATCCCGCCGCAGCCCTTGCTGTTGTTTACCGGATTGCCCACGCTCCCGTGCTTTCCAGCGGAGAGCACAGACAGACAGGTATTTCCCGGACTCCGCTGTGCATTGAGCGCATCCACATTTCTCAGCCATGACACCGACTCCACATCCAGATCCGTATCCACCCTCTGGGTCCTGAGCCAGTCGATATAAGCGCTGTAGATGTAACTGGCAACGCCTGATCCCTTCCCTGCCGTCACGGCACACAAAAGGCCGTTGGCCGTAAAGAGGGTCATCTGAGTATCATCTGAAATGTGCACATCCCCTTTTATATCAGAAAAGTCGGTGATGCCATCTTCACCGTATTCAGCCAGGATCTCGTCGACCTTCATGAATTCTACGGGATAACCCAGTGCGTCGCCAATAGCGCCACCCACCAGGCAGCCTGTAAAATAAACGATGTCGTATCTATCCATTTGGGGACCTCCTTGCTGTTTTTTCCGGATCAAATGGCGCGGGATCAGCCGGCAGTGTTCAAAATGCCGGTGATGAAATTATCTTCAAAGAAAGTATTTGCATTGTAGAGGAACAGCACTTCCGTGATGCCGTTATCACGTATAAGACTGTATATGTCGCCGGTGAAATACCGCGGATCAACCATTATGATATCGCTGTAATAAGGTATCATAAAAGGCACAAAACTGTTCGCATAAGAATCCTTGATCACCAGTATCCTGCGATTGCTGTCTGCCGTAGTCTCTATATCGACCTCGGAGTGATTTCCCCCGAAGAACATCGCATACTTATCCCCTGTATCAAGTTTGTCATCCTCATACAAACAGGCCGTCTTATGGGCTGCCTGCTCATCTTTATATTCTACCACGTAATCAACGCCGCTGTCGTCTGTGATTACATGGATAGTGTCTTTTTTTATATCAAATCCGCTCTTTGCGGACAGAGTCCCCGAAAAACTGTCCGTAACCGGAAGATATGTTCTGTTGAAAGCTGCTGCATTCAGACCTGCAGATTCCGCAAACTGCGCAAATGCGCATCCGGCACCCCTGGTAGTCCAGTGATGGTCAGTCCTGTAATAGACCTGAGTTCCCATCTCATCAGCTCCTCTGAGAGCCGGTCTCACATCAACATTTGTAACCCCCTCGCCCATCATCGAATACATCAGGTCAAAGTCTTCATCCTGATCTCTCAGCGGAGCATACCTGGGAAGTCTGTCTGTCAGTATGTCTGAAGCATTCGGAGCGATAAGCGTGTACACAGGCAGGCCGGAATTTGCCGCAAATGTGTTGATCACGTACATTCTGTCATTGAGCGTCTGTTCATCGGGACAGAATGCGTCTTCGAACAGGTAGCCGTCATTTCCCCTGAAAACTCCGTTGGAGTCATATACCCCCGCAGTTGAACGAAATGCGGTACGAAAGCTGATCCATGCATCCCTCAGCGGGAACTGATCCGTCACGTAAGTTTCGAAAGATGACATGAAGGATCCATCTCTGACTGCCGCCATGGAAAAATGAGGAAATTTCATCAGTACGCGATTTTCTCTATCCGAAAAATCCCTGTCAGGAAGAATCACAGACACCACCAGCAGCAGGACGATCAGTACTGACGCTATCGTGGCGATAATCCTGTTCTTTCCCCAGGGTTCATGCTCCCTGCCGTCGTCACCGCTCTCAGGTCCGGGAACTGCACGGACCTTATTTTTTACTTGTTCTCTGATCAGATCAAAGCCCTTCATCGATTATTTCTCCATAAAAACGATTATTATCCACATTAGAAGCGGAAGTACAGGAACGGATTGTAAGTATCGTTCACCAGGTCCGCCAGTGAGGCCAGCAGCAGCAATGAATAAAATGCGGCTGTAACATATACCGCAGGCCGGGTGTTCCTTTCCTCCAGCTTCTTCTCCAGCATCGAAAAAGTATCAGTGCTGGCTATGATCATCACTGCCCAGAGCAGCGACATGGACATGAGATAGTAAAGTCCTGCATTGTCCGTCAGCGGATGTGCTCCGCCTCCGAACATGATGCCTATTATTCTGAAGGCCTTGGACATGTCCGTTATAGAAAAGAATACCCAGCCGATCATTGCCGCCAGCATCGCATACACATGCAGCAGGACTGAAGGGTAATGCCTTTCCGGATTTTTAAACAGAACATACTTTTCAAATGTCAGCAGAATTCCGTAATACAGGCCCCAGAAGACAAAATTCCAGCTGGCTCCGTGCCACAGGCCAGTAAGCATCCAGACCACCATCATGTTGAATATGTGACGCTTCGGCGGACAAAAGCTGCCGCCCAGCGGGATGTACACATAGTCTCTGAACCAGCTGCCAAGAGATATGTGCCACCTTCTCCAGAATTCCGTGGCACTGGTGGACATATACGGATGGTCAAAGTTGATCTTGAAATCGAATCCAAGCATTTTCCCGAGACCTATGGCCATGTCGGAATAACCGCTGAAGTCGAAGTAAATCTGGAATGTGAATGCAACCGCTATCATCCACGCGGACAGAACCGAAAGCTCATCGGTGCTCCCGCCGGAGAGAATGTCAAACACTCTGCCCGCTTCGTTTGCCAGCAGCACTTTCTTGGCAAGGCCCTTGATAAAGATCCGTACTCCCTCAGCAAAATGCTCCCGGCTGATATTTCTGTCATAAAGCTGTCTTTCTATATCCCCGTACTGAACGATAGGTCCTGCGATCAGCTGAGGGAACATGGTTATATAGACACCCAGCAGGAGGATGCTCCGCTGTGCCTTTATCTTCTTCCTGTAGACGTCGATTATGTATGACAGGGTCTGGAATGTGTAAAATGATATACCGATAGGCAGACCCAGCTGATGCTCCGGGATGTTGATAAAAGGAATGTGATTAAGATTCTCCACGATAAAACCGTAGTATTTGAATATTCCAAGCAACCCGAGATCCACTGCGACAGCTGCGATCAGGAAGAAACGCGCTCTGTCCGCATTCCCCGTCTCCTGTCTCAGATCGATCTGAAGTCCCATGACGTAATTGAACATGATACTGAGTACCATCAGTATCACGTAGACCGGTTCACCCCATGCATAGAACACGAGACTCATGAGAAGGAGCACCACATCCCGCAGCTTCACCGGTACCAGGTAATAAAGCGCCAGTGTCACAGGCAAAAATATAAATATAAAAAATATACTGCTGAATACCATTACCTGTTCCCCTATAAAGCCGCTGAAAATGCGCGGGCATACTCGTCCGCGTCATCTGATACCACATAAAAAACATAATGTCCCGTTACCAGGACTCTCGCCCTGCCGAGCTGTTCAAACTGCTTTGGCGCATAGCCCTTAAAGACGGATTTCTGCGATTCGATACGACTGTTTACCGCCTTGACCAGAGCATCCGTCTGCTCAGTTTCCTTAACCCTTACCACCAGCAGTTCACAGGCGTCCATATTGCTCACCGGACAATAATAGACAACACCGTCATAGTCCGCGGCATTAAGACCGAATATTTTCCTGAATGTGAGCTCTCCGGCTTCAGTCACAGATGATTCAGTATCCTGGGATTCAACTGCTGTCACATCCGCTGCCACATCAGCGGCAGGTCTGTCACTGTCTGCAAAGAGCTCCGCAAAGATCGATATTATAAAGATGACAATAGCAAGCAGAATAACAAGTGCCGCAGCATCAAGCAGCACCTTTTTCCGTTCATTTGTCATCCTGACTGATTTCATTTCATTCTCTTCCATTTATCGAAAACTCCCCGAAGGATTAAATTAAAAACTCCCGGACGTCAGATAACTGACGTCCGGACAGGGCAAAACAACTCTATTCAGTGACCAGTCCCGATTTCAAGGCCACATATCCAAGCCACTTCTGGTGGCATCCCTTATTGGTATGAATGTGATCCGGCTCGTAATCATCTGCCGTCATAATTCCCGTTGTATCGATGAATGTCAGCCCCATCTCATC
This sequence comes from Clostridia bacterium, assembly GCA_024684465.1. GTDB lineage: Bacteria > Bacillota > Clostridia > Peptostreptococcales > Anaerovoracaceae > JAIKWW01. The sequence continues at coordinate 5,953 of JAIKWW010000005.1, forward strand.
GCACATCTGTGCCAGAGCCTCATTATATGCCGGTACGTAAGCAAGGAAGGCTGTCTTTGCGTATGCGGCTTCCTGTGCAGGGAATATTGAACAGATAAAGATCTTCGAATCCGGAAGTTTCTCCTGAAGCCCGGTTATAACTTCCTTGTATCTGTTTACAAATTTTTCTGTATTGGAACCGTAAATTGCTGCATCATTCATGCCGTAATTCAGAAAAATATACTGAGGTGCCATATTTACGGCCTTTTCAATATCCTCCTCACAGCTGGACAGGCTGCGTCCCTTTATTGCCGCAACTCTTGCGGGATCCAGCAGACCGTAGGCTGTCATTCCCTCCATGTGGGAATCTCCTATGATCATCGCATCGCTGAAGACAGCGTTAAAATTTCCCGAACTCATAGCTTCCGCCCTGCGGATGCGATCCTGCTCCTCAAGCTGTGCTTCAACTTCCGCCACAGACTTCAAAGTAAGCTTTTCCAGTGCCGTTCTGCCTTCTTCTACCGTTATCTCGTTCTCCGGATTTTCCGAAGCTTCTGCGCTGTCACTGCTGCTTGAAGCTTTGGAATTCGAAGGTATCATCATGCTGCTCATAATGATTGCAGCTGCCAGCAGCACCAGAGCCGCGATCAGTCTCCCATATTTTTTTATATCACTATTCATTTATAACAACGACCTTTTCAACATTTTTCTCAAACAAATAATACTATCTATCCTTAAATTCCACCACAGCATAAGTGGAGTCATTCTCATCGTCCAATGATACGATCCAGGTATCGCCGGAATGATACAGGCGCGGGATGATATGATCTCCCACCACCGCCGCATTGCGGTATTCCACCCTTACCTGACGGATATCCACACCGGGCGGCAGGCAGTCCATTGCCAGTACCACATACTGACCATTGTTCATATGCGAGTTCGTATCCAGATGATGCCGAAGCACTTCAAAGCCCTTCAGCGTCTCGAATCCCTCACCGGGAACGTTGATCTTCCGCGGAGCGTAGTCCATCTCCAGTCTCGGTTCTTCAGGATAAGCCGCCTTCTGGACATCATCTGCTTTGATCACTCTGTTGTTTGCAAAATCAAACATGAACCAGATGGAATTAGCATAGGCGAGCATATTGTCGTCTTCATCAGTGAGCATGAAATTTCTCATGCCGTAAATACCCTTGATCTTATAGGGTTTGGTCTTTATTTTAATCCGTTCACCCATGGAAGGCATACGTTCTATGACGATCTGCCAGGCATTCAGGAGCCATGATTGTCTGACTTTTGCAAAATACTCCAGCCCCACTCCCCTCTCTTCCGAATGGAAGGTACTGCAATCCTGAAAATAATTGATGAGGGACGAAAGTTTCATCTTTCCGTCTTCTCCGATTTCACTGTATCTGACTCTGCTGTCAAAGGAATATCCCATGTATCTGATAAATCTCCGTATCGCGGACAGGAATAGTCGCAAAACGGCGTCCGCAATCCGTTTCGCCAGCATTACATATTATAACTCAAAAAAATGATAATGTTCCCTTAAATCCACGGGAATCAGCATTATTTTTCACATGCATAAAAAAGCTCCGGCGAATCCGATTCGGACCGCGCCGGAGCCGTTTGATACACCAGGTTTCAGCCGCCGATATTACTCAGCTGTCCCGATCATCTCAAAAGTGTCACCGATCTTAATATTTCCTCCGTGAATGACTCTCGTAAAAACACCTTCGTGAGGCATGATGCAAGTTCCCATTCTCTTGAAAATATCGCAATTTGTATGACACTCTTTTCCGATCTGTGTCATCTCGAGTACCACATCATTGCATTTAAATCTGGTACCGATCGGGAATGTCCTGAAATCCAGGCCCTTTACAAGGATATTTTCGCCGAATGCGCCGGATTCCACGCCTGCTCCCAATGCGTTGAAAGCATCAACCTTATCCTGGGAAAGAAGGCTCACCTGTCTGTGCCATTTTCCCGCATGGGCATCTCCCTTGATACCAAAATCTTCGATGAGTTCCACCGATTCCTGCAATGTCTTCTCTGTCCCGCGTTTTTCGCTCAGGCAAACCGCTGTGACAACACCTGTTGCGTTCTCCATTGAAAAAACTGCTCCTTACTCTTACTCTATACTAACAAAATGATAAAACTAAGCCTCTTCGGCAAACTTCAATATAGCTTCCTTTGGCTGTGCGCCAACAGTAACTGCAGCCTGTTCTCCGTCCCTGAGCACCATAAGTGTCGGGATAGACATAACTTTGAACTTTCTGGCAAGCTCGTTTTCCTCGTCCACATTCACCTTGGCTACGATGAAATCGTGGCCTTCTTCCTCTGCAATTGCGTCGATTATAGGGCTGACCATCTTGCAAGGTCCACACCAGGTTGCCCAGAAATCCACAAGAACTTTCTTGCCTTTTGTAACTTCGTCAAAATTTGCTGATGTCAGATTAATAACTGCCATATAAGTATCTCCTCTTAAACTATGTTCAGTGCAGATCGTCTATTTCCCTCATGATGATGTCCCTGACATCCTCCTTCGGTACTGCAAGAGCTACAGCGAATTCACCATACAGGAGATCTTCCGCCTTCTTAAAGAATTTCTCATCGATCTGGCCGAGCTTTTTCCCCCGTTCGCTCATAAGCTCTCTCTTTGCGTAGATAGCTTTTATTGTTTTCACCAGATCGATACACTCATGGGATCGCATTTGATCCTGATAGTGTTCACTGAGTACACGAACATTTCGGTTTTCGTAAACTTCACCTTCAATTTCGGGCATCTTCTGAATAAGGGTTATAGCTTCGTCATGTGAAATAACACGACGCATAGTCACCTTAGTATCAACCGGAGTGTATATCTTTCCCTGTCTGTACAGCGGCGCAAGAGTGTAATAGATTCTCGTCTCGCCTTTATCGAAGATGTCCGGAGTGCCGATATCTTCGATTTTGCAAACACCTTCTCCTCCATACACGATATATTCCCCGACATTGAACATACGATGCTCACCTCCTTAAGAGTAAAACCCACAACACTATTATACCACACAGCGGCATGTCAAAACATAAAAAAACTCGCAAAGATGCCGTTATGGCATTCTCTGCGAGTCATACGTCCTGTCATCTGTTCTCCCCGATCTTACAGCGTCCTTCCCATCATTAAAGGCGAAGCATCCTCCCGGTCTTCCGTTCCGAAACAGCCTGAGTTGTCTGTGATCGTCCTGAGTCTTCCATCCAGGACAACCGCTGCCCTGTCCGCCAGCATTTCTATATCTTCGTGATCATGTGTCACAAAAACGACAGTACATCCCAGTTCATCGTGAATCTTCCGGACAAGCTTTCGCATCTTCTTCCGGGTCCACGGATCCAGTGCCGAAAAAGGTTCGTCCATAAATAAAATTTCCGGTCTTAATACCAGCGCCCTGGCCAGTGCCGTTCTCTGCCGCTCTCCTCCTGACAGAGTGGCGGGCATGCGGTCCCGGAGGTGGCTGATGTTCAGCTTCTCCATGATCTCTTCGCAGCGTTCTCTCCTTTCCGCTTTGCCCACCTGATTCATCTTCAGTCCGAATTCTATATTATCTCTCACCTTCATATGCGGAAACAGCGCATAGTCCTGATAGACAAAACCGATCCTGCGCTTTTGAAGAGGGATACTGTCCAACGGCATGTCATCGTAGTATACACAGCCCTCATGATTCTCATAGAACCCCGCAAGAGATTCCAGCAGCACAGATTTTCCTGCACCGGTATGGCCCATGATACCGAATATCTCGCCCCTCGGTATTTCGAGATTGACATCCTTCAGTTTAAAATTTCCCAGTTCAACTGAGTAGTTTTCCATCCTGATCATTGTCTTTCACCTCCGCCGTTTACCGGCTTGCTGTTGAAAAATCCGGATATTACCAGTGACAAACCTGAAATTAACAGGATTATCATGGCGCATGCCATTGCCGGGCCGATATCTCCGGTGGCCATATTCAGATAAATGCTGGTAGGCAGCGTCTCCGTCTTCATCCTGGTGGCGCCCACAAACATGAGCGTTGCACCGAATTCACCAAGTGCCCTTGACCAGGCCACTATGGCTCCTCCGATGACCCCGTTCTTAGCCATGGGGAGCATGATGAGCAGAAATGTCTTAAAGCTCCCGGCTCCCAGCGTCTCCGCGATCGTTTCCAGTCTCGGGTCCAGATTCATGAACGACGTCCTCGTTATCCTTATGAGAAACGGCATATTCACCAGAAGCTGTGCCAGAACAATGCCCTTCACATTATAGATAAAGCTGATCCCATGCGCGCTGAGAAACTTCCCCGGCATTGATGCAAACATCAGCAGAAGGCTCAGTCCCAGCATCACATTGGGAATGGACAGAGGCAGTTCCATCACCACCGTCAGAACCCGGTGAAACCTCATACGGGTTCTGGTCAGCGCGTAGGCAGCCGGAATCCCCAGCAGGAGACAGATGGCCGTGGATATAAAAGCTGTCATGAGGCTCAATCCTGTGGCAAACCGGACCTCCGGGCTGGTGATCACCTGACTCATATACGGCAGTCCCCTTATCACGATAAAGGAAAGTGCTGTAAAAATGAACAAAGCCACAGTCAAAGCGCATAATACCGTAATCCGCTCAAAAGCGGAACGTCTTCTCACGGTCTTTCTCTTCATGATATGGTCTTCCTGTCATCACTGAATGAAACGGGGCCGCGGTTTATCGCTCCGGACCCCGCCACATACTTAAATCTGTCTTTTCTCCAGCTTTATTCAACGATCACATAACCTGAAGCTTCCCATACAGCGTGGGCTTCATCAGAATCCAGATATTTCAGGAATTCCGCGAGAGCCTCGGAACTTTCAGTGCAGGAAAGGCTGGCAGCCGGAATAGTCTTGATGTACTTTTCCATTCCGTCTATCTCGAGACTTTCAACACCCTCCTTGCCTGCTGCAGTCTCCTGCCAGAGGATAGCTGCGTCAGCCTCCCCTGTGGACAGCGCCGTGATCATCTCCGGTGCAGTGGAAGTTCTTGCTATGATATTTACCTTGTCCGTAATACCTGCATCCTTGAGCACAGCATCTGCGATCTTTCCGATAGGTGTTGCCTCCGGGTCTCCCAGCACCAGCCTTGCATTCGCCAGATCTGCAATGGATTTAATATTCGCAGGGTTCCCCTTTGCTACAGCGATTACAGGAATGTGCTGAACCAGATCTTTAGTCCCGGACACAAGTCCCGCCTCCTGAATGGCTTTCAGCTCAGTAGCTGCACCTGCAATGAATACATCTCCCTGCTTCGTTGTCTGGATCTGACTCTGGATATTTGCCCCGTTTCCGAAGGTAACCTCAACTTCACAGCCAGTTACTTGCTTAAAGTCTTCAGTTATCTGAGTAACCGGTTCCTTCATGGCAGCACCGCAATAAACCATGAGGATCTTACCCGTAAGATCGGTCCATTCGCCGGCTTCAGCCGCTGCAGATGGCTCTGCCGCAGAAGCTGCACTTTCAGCCTTCTGTCCGGCTCCGCATGCAGTCATCGACACCGCCATTGCCAGTGTCAGAACAGCTGTGATACATTTCAATACTCTCTTTTTCATTTTCATTTATCCTCCCTTAAAGAATAATAACAACAATTATAAAATAACCGTTCTATTTGAAGATTCATATACTTAATTTTAGAATTCTAAAGCATATTATATTTCAACCTCAAATAATCAATTATGTTATAACAATATTAATATACGCCTATTTCAATGTATAATCAATAACCATTACCAACTAAACCTAATATATCTTTCATTTCTTTTTCTCTGTCAATCCTGCGATCGATGATATAAAATGAAATCCATGGAGGTATTAAGAATTGAAAACTTTATATATCGAATGTAATATGGGCGCTGCGGGCGATATGCTCACAGCTGCGCTGCTGGAACTGCTTCCGGATCCGGACGCATTTGTAGAAAAACTTAACACACTGGGAATCCCCGGCGTGGAATACAAAATCGACAAGACACAGCGTGGAGGAATTGTCGGTACACATGTCACAGTCACAGTTAACGGCTCTGACGAAGCTGACATTGCAGGTGATCACCATCACGAAGATCATCATGAGCACCACAGCCATGAACATCATCACGAACACAGAAGTCTCGATGATATCCGGAATATATTGAACACTATGGATATTTCCGACGAGGTCCGGCTGGACGTCATGCAGGTTTATGATCTTATCGCAGAAGCCGAAAGTGAAGCCCACGGAAAGCCTGTCAGCGAGATCCACTTCCACGAGGTGGGCGCCATGGATGCCATCGCGGACATTACAGCTGTCAGCATGCTGCTCAGGGAAATCGCTCCGGAGCAGATCATAGTCTCTTCTGTGGCAACGGGAAGCGGAACAGTTAACTGCGCTCACGGAACTCTGCCTGTTCCCGCTCCTGCCACTGCCAGCATTCTTGCAGGCGTTCCAACCCATACCGGCGACGTGGAGGCCGAACTCTGCACCCCTACCGGAGCTGCTCTGTTAAAGTGCATCGCCGATGACTTCGGTCCCAGACCTTCCATGGTAACTGAAAAGATCGGATACGGCATGGGAACCCGTGATTTCGGCGCCGCAGCCAACATGCTCCGGATATTCCTGGGAGATGCAGAAGACGTGGATACCGGTGCAGATGAGGAATCCGGTTCTGCAGAAAAGCCGTTCAGTGACGAATCCATCTGGGCAGAAGGAACAGGTAATAACTCAGATCCGGTTCACAACAGAGAATTGTCAGACGACATCCTTGAGTTGAAGTGCAATCTGGACGACATGACCGGTGAACAGATCGGTTTTGTTGTGGATCAGCTTCTCTTCAACGGTGCAGCTGATGTTTTTCTCACTCCGATATTCATGAAAAAGAACAGGCCTGCAACACTGCTCACCTGCCTCTGCCGTGAATCCCTCAGAGAAGAGATGATCCGTCTCATATTCCGCTACACCTCCACCATTGGCATCCGTGAGACCCTCTCCCGCAGATATATCCTGGACCGCAGCGAGTTCATCATGCGCACCGATGACGGTCCGATCCGGACAAAACACGTGAGAGGTTACGGTGTAGACCGCAAGAAGTATGAATATGACGATCTGGCACGGCTTGCCAGAGATAAGCACATTTCCATACAGGAAGCGAAAGAATATGTCGATAAGCGGGGAACATACTGATCCTCAATGAAATCCCCCGGCAACATGTCGACCGGTGTCTCAAAATCACATTGATCATTGTCCCGCAAATACAAAAGAAGGTTCTGCCTGTGCAGAACCTTCTCTGTTTATACCGTATCATTTCCGAATCAGCGTCACCTCTCACCGGACGCAATTCTATTCTTCTATATTGCTTCTGAGGATATTCTCAATAATTTCCACGCTCTTCTCCACACCGATGGCACCCACATCAAGACAGAGATTGTAATTCTTCAGATCCTCCATATCTCTTCCGGTGTATGTCTTGTAATAGGTCTTGCGCTGGATATCCTTATTGATGATGAATTTTTCGAGATTTACGTCTTTTTCGTCAAATTCGGACAGTTCTCTGGCTCTCTTCAGACGAAAAGCCAGATCTGCATAAAGATAGATATCAAACGACGGAATCTGTTCACTCTGAAGCACGTAATTGGCACATCTTCCGACTATTATGCAGGGAGATTCCGAAAGTTCAACTATAACCTTTCTCTGGGCGTTGAAAATGCCGTCATAATCGCTGGCATAAAAGCCCGGTCCCACATCCAGGAAACTGTTCATCCACTTGGAACGCCTCGTCATGGACTCTCCCTCTTTCAGGATATCTTCTTCTGTATAACCGCTCTCCTCTGCGGTTTTCTTCACAAAATCCTTATCGTAATACGGGATTCCAAGCCTTTCAGACAGCGCCCCGGCAATAGTCCTGCCATAAGCAGCATACTGTCTCGCAATGGTGATGATTGGATATTTCTTCTCGGACATTTCTTACAATTCCTCCCTGATGTGCTCTTTAACAGAAGCTTCTATCTGACTTTATTATTATATCATCCCCGGAGCATGTATTTAAAACAAAATGTCACGGCGGAGTATTTCTTATATGTTTATGGGATAAACAGGATCTGTATTTCGTAGAACCTTTCATTAATTGTAAGAACGAACTATATAAAAAATCATTAATTAACAGAGAAAAGTATCAACAGGCTGTACTTTTTTGATGAAATGTTGTAGTATTTAATTGTAATGTTAACTATCATGCCTTCGATTAAATGCACTACAGGAAGCGCATGTGGTTTTTTACTATATCTTGAAAGATTTACGGAAATACAGCAATGGGTATAAACTACAACTATTACCGCGTATTCTATTACGTGGCAAAATACAAAAGTTTCACAAAAGCAGCCAGAGTTCTTCAGGGAAACCAGTCCAATATTTCCAGATACATGACTTCTCTCGAGGAACAGATGGGATGCAAGCTTCTGAATCGTTCAAATCACGGAATAACGCTTACTCCCCAGGGCAAGATCCTCTATTCCCACATGAATGTAATCCACCAGCACGTTCAGGCAGCAGAATCTGAACTTGTTCATGCCGACAAGGAAACTTCTCAAAGTTCCGTGGTTATCGGTCTGAGCGAAATGACTCTCCACGGCTTTCTGGTGGATATAATATCAAAATACAGGGAAATGTACCCGGATGTAAAAATACGGCTGGTAAACGAAACCTATGTCAAAGCTCTGGAAGACCTGAAAGATGGTCTTATCGACATCTCTCTCGTTACGACACGTCTTGACAGAAATTTCGGGAAAGACTTTGTGACAACACCTTTCAGACGATTCAGATCCACTGCCTTCTGCGGTCCGAAATTCAGGGACATATGCATAGACATGCACACACTCAGGGAAGTCAGCAATCTGCCTCTGATCGGTCTCTCCGACGGCACTCTATCCTACGAGTTCTACAGTGATATATTTGCAGAATATGGCCTTGAATACAATCTGGACACTGTCACGCAGACAGATGGTCAGACAATTCCTCTGATCAAAGGAAATATGGGAATAGGCTTCCTTCCGGAAACAATAACCCGCTTCTATGATTTTTCTGATTTCAGTAAGATCGAGATAACCGATCCTATGCCGGATCGTTATATCGTTGCCATAGAATCGGCAAACAAAGTTAAAGCACCACTGGTGGAAGCCCTCAAGAACCTGCTGCTGGTAAATATGACGCCATAATAATAAAAAAACTGACCCCCAAAGGCCGGACCGGATACCCAGTCTGACTTTTGGGGGTCATTTCACTTTTCTCAGAAAAGATCTGTTTTTTTCAGGGCTTCGATAAACGAATCCGGCAACTGACTTTTAAATTCCACATATTCACCCGTGGAAGGGTGAATGAAACCGAGAAGGATCGCATGAAGCACCTGGGATTCTATTCCCGGTACCCCTTTCTTCGGCCCGTAAACCTTATCCCCCACAAGAGGATGCCTGATATGGGACATATGAACGCGGATCTGATGGGTTCTTCCCGTCTCCAGACGGCATGCTATGTATGAGAAACGGCCGGATCTTTTTAAAACTTTATAGTTTGTCACTGCTCTGCGTCCATGTGCAGCATCCGTCACAGCCATTCGCAGTCTGTTTCCCGGATCTCTTCCCACCGGTGCATCCACTCTGCCCTCATCCTCTTTAAAATTATTGTAAGTAACAGCTCTGTACTCCCTTGTGATACTATGAACAGCAAACTGTTCCGCCAGCTTCCTGTGAGCCGAATCGTTCTTTGCCACCACCAGAAGACCGCTGGTGTCCTTATCGATCCTGTGAACTATGCCCGGCCGTATAACTCCGTTTATGGATGAAAGGGAATCCCCGCAGTGATACATGATCGCATTCACAAGAGTTCCGTCCGGGTTGCCCGGAGCAGGATGCACCACCATCCCCTTGGGCTTGTCTATCACAAGGATATCATCATCTTCATATACTATATTGAGTGGAATATCCTGCGGGACGATTTCCAGTTCCTCAGGCTCCGGTATGTTCACCCGGATCACATCCCCCCTGGAGATCTTATAATTTTTTGCCACCTTTTCACGGCCTTCGATGCTCACATCTCCGCTCTCTATGAGTTTCTGTGCGAAACTTCTGGTTATGTCTCCTGCCATTTCAGTGACGAATACATCAATCCGCTTTCCCGCATTTTTCTCATCCACTGTGAAGATTTCACATCTGTCTTCAGTTTCCATCGTTACTTCGTTTTTCATGGAGACTCCTCTACTCTTCCTTCACACCCTTGAACACCCAGATGAACAGGAAAATGCATCCGAGAACTACGCAGATATCAGCGAAATTGAAAATGTAAGACCAGACTCTGAAGTCCAGAAAATCTACCACGTAGCCGAGTCTGACCCTGTCTATCAGATTGCCTATACCTCCTGCCAGGATCAGAGTGAGGAGAATCAGCTCCACCCGGTTTCCGTTTGATCTGTTTTTCAGGATGTAAGCCGCTATACCGGCCATTATCAGTGCGGTGACGATCACCACTACGATCTGTTTTCCTGCCAGAAATCCCATGGCTATACCATCGTTGGGAATACAGTGAATGTAAAAGAAACCCGGAATGACCTGAATCTCATTCCACATCCCAAGTGTCGAAACAACCAGTATTTTCAATGCCTGATCTAAGGCTATAGCCGCTGCCGCAAGAACTATATAAAGCATAAACTCTCCTGTAAAAAACTCTATTTTTCCGGGCAAGCCTGTCTCCCGGATCCAAAATCCTCTATAACCACAATCGGACGTGCTGCATGTGCAACCCGTCCGCATTGTTTCCGGATATTCTTTTTTCTGCCGATTCGGCCCGCGTCATCAAAAGCTTACGAGAATCGTGATCAAAATCCTTTCGATGATCTCGATGGCCAGAATTGCCAGCAGCGGGGAAAAATCCACGCCCCATGAATAAGTGAATCTTCTGCAGATTCCTCTGAACGGCATGATGAGCGGCTCAGTAAGCGAACCTAACCCGTAGTAGAACCTTCTCATGCCATCCGGCATAGAAGGTACGAACCAGCTCATGATGGCCTCCAGAACGATAGCCATCACCGCCACTCTGCAGATACCACTTATTGCGTACACGATAAAATACATACTTTTCCTTATTTACGCCATGGACTCAGTGATTCATTCCTTGCAGCCAGAGCCTCCCTGGCCTCGGAAGTCTGAATTTCCACATTATCAGGTGCAATAACGAATATGTTGTTGGACACCTTACTCATGCCGCAGTCAAGCGCATAAACAGCACCGCTGAGGAAGTCAAATATCTTCCTTGCCCTGTCATTCTCAAGTCTCTCAAGGTTTACTATAACAGGCTTACCGTTTTTCAGACTGTCCACAATCTTTGTACACTCTTTGATATCTTCAGGCTCGACCACGATCAGCTTGATCTGCTGAGATCTGGATGAATTGTTCTGCATTCTTACCACCTTGTTATCACGTGAATCAATCGTGGAAGGTCTGCTGAATGCAGGCGGATCAAACCGGACCGGAGCAGGGCTGGAATAACTGCTGCTTCTCATTCCGGAACCGCCGATCGCAGAAACCGGAGCCGGCTTCTTTTCGGGAGCCTTCACAACCGGTTCTTCGTATTCATATTCATCATCATCATCGATATCCTCGACACCGATGAGCATTTTAAATTTATTCAGCAATTCTGCCATGATCTACACACCTCATTGTACCTTCATAACAACACTTGATTACAGAAGCGTCACACCCGTCAGCCTCTGCTTCAGCTATTTTCATTTCTACTGAAAATAATTCCGTGGTCCGAAGATCGCAGTGCCTACGCGGATGATGGAAGCACCCTCTTCCACAGCCACGACTCTGTCATTTGACATACCCATGGAAAGGTATTTGAAATCGAGTCTGGGATGCTCTATTGCTGCGAGACGATTGTACAACTCCTTCATACTCCGGAAATACGGTCTCACATCTTCCGGATCTTCAACGTAAGGGGCAATAGTCATGAGCCCGCGTACTCTAATCCGGTCGCACTTTTCCAGGACCTCATCTAGCAGCTTCTCTGCGCTTTCGAGATCAACTCCGAACTTTGCCTCGTCTCCTGCTGCATTCACCTCGATGAGAATGTCCATCGTAAGGTCATGCTGAGCGGCTCTCCGGTTGATTTCTTCAGCCAGCTTGAAGCTGTCAACGGAATGGATAAGGCACACCTTATCAATGATATATTTTACCTTATTTGTCTGAAGATGTCCAATCATGTGCCAGTTCACCGGACCCACCTGATCGTACTTGTCCAGAAGCTCCTGAACCCGGTTTTCACCGATGTCAGTCACACCTGCCGCAAGCGCTTCTTTAATGTCCTCAACCGTGTGATTTTTTGTCACCGCACAGAGGAGGACCTCCTTCGGGTCACGTCCCGCTCTCGTTGCAGCTGCTGACTTTTCAGCCTCTATCATGGCTATATTTTCCGCTATCGATCCCATTAGTCATCGCCCCCGTTCCAACTGAGATACCCCGCTGAAGTTCCGGATCAGATTACAAAACCGACCCGTCCCGGACGGAAATAAGACACTGTTTTCGGCCTTTTTTCTCCGGAAGTGATATTGTTATATCAATAAATTAATATTGCTGTCATAAAATTGTAAACTGGATATCAGTCAACTTTTATCAATTCGTCATAAACCTCTACAGTCTGAACTTCCCTGGTGTTTCCGTCCTCGTCCTTCTGTTCAAAGGTCCCGGCTTTGATAAGTGATAATTCCCCGTCTGTATCTATTACACTGATCGGCGTGAATTTCGGTTCTCCGCCCTCTATATCATTTACATAGACGCCTATCTGCCCGTCTACGGACTTGATGAATGAGTTCTTTATGATCAGTCCACTCTCATCAGATGTTACCACGTCAGCAGTGACCTTTCTCATCGCTCCCAGCTCATGGAAATAGGTACTGAAGTTCATGATGAGCATGACTCTTTCTCCCTGATCCACCAGCTTGTAGACTTTTCCCTCCACATACTGTGAATCGGAAAGTTCCAACTTGACAGCAGCACCTTCCTTATACTTGCCCAGATCAGACTCATCTATCCACGCCACCGCATACCAGTCTCTGTTGTCCACTATCTTGAAGAGAGGTTCACCCTTAACCGCTTTACCTGCACATATATTCACGGACTGACCGTCGATTGCCCTCATGGAGCCCTCGTCCAGCAGTTCCATGGTGGAAGGATTGATCTCGGATTCAAGGCCGTCCAGCTGGTAGCTTACAACCCCGGATGCCTGTGAAATTATGCCGCTGAAGCCCCTCGTCTTCTCAGGCACTCCTTCATCGTCTGAAATGTGATAACCCGGAGCCTCACTGGTCACATTGTCCAGTTGGGACATGTAGTAATAGAGCATCGTGGCGTCGATATTGCTGCGGACATAACTGTTGATCTTGTCTGAAATCGCAGAAGACACAGTGCCCACATTGTCATTCACATCAGCCAGAAAAGGATCCTTTGATGACAAGCCGTTGATCCTCCGGTTGAATATCTTCATCTCTTCAGTCGGCTCAGCACTTCCTGAATTCAGCACCACGATGGACGAACCTCTGCGCACCATGGTTCCTTCTTCAAAATTGTAACCCACCGTTCCGTCAGTATAAGCATAGTATACGGATTCGTCCTTCACAATGTACACGTCAAGAGTTTCGCTCTTTTTCAGTTTTCCGTACTCCACCGTCATAGTATCCGCAGCAGCGCCTGAGACCTTCGGATATACATAAACGACCCCGATAACCATCACGAGAACCAGCAGATATATGATGGCCTTGACCATAGTCTTATTTATCCTGAACTTTTTTCTGTTCTTTTTTTTCTTCTGAGGACTTTCAGTCCCCGATACAACCTCTGCCAAAGTTTCTACCTCCGGGAGTTTTCTATCTTGTCGATTATCTTTCGTTCAGCCTTTTCCAGTTCCTGAGCTCCCTTGAGAAATTCCCTCCAAAGATCCGGACGGCGCTCCTTCGTGAGCATGCACGCCTGTTCGAAATTCCACAGTCGGATCTTCTTGTGATCACCGGATGTGAGTACTTCAGGAACTCCCATTCCCTCGTACTCACGAGGCTTTGTATACTGGGGATATTCTATCAGTCCCGAATAAATGGATTCCTCCAGGACGGACTCATCATTGCCCAGCACATCTGGTATAAAACGGGCCATGGCATCTATGACCACCATTGCAGCCAGCTCACCACCGGTAAGGATGTAATCCCCGATGGTAATTTCCTCAGGTTTCCAGTAGTCAAGTATTCGCTGATCCACACCTTCATAGTGACCGCACAGGAATACCAGATTTTCCTCAAGAGCCAGTTCCTTCGCAAGTTCGCCGTCCAGCTGCCTTCCCCTGGGAGACATGTAGATAATGCGCTTGCTTTCGGCATTTACCGCCCGCAGCGCATCAAACACCGGCTGGGCCGACATTACCATTCCTGCGCCTCCGCCATAGGGCGTATCATCTGTTTTTTTATGCTTATCCAGTGTATAGTCCCTGATATTCAGAGTCCGCACATTGAATATTCCCCTGTCCTGTGCCTTTCCCAGCATGCTGGATCCCAGCACCGAATCGAACATTTCCGGAAAAAGTGTGAGAATATCAATATTCATCGAATTTCCTCCGCGCCCCCGAAGAGGCCCTCGATTGGCTTAATCTTTATTATACCACTATTGATATCTATGTCGGTTATAATTTCCTTCACTCCGGGAACCAGATGTGTCTTTCCCTCATCATCCCTGATGACGTACAGATCCTGCGCCGTGTTCTGGAGCACATCATCCACAACGCCCAGATGTCTGCCCTCCTGGTCCACAGCCTCCAGACCTATCAGGTCAAAGAGATAGTACTTTCCTTCTTCCAGCTCTCTGAGATCCTCTTCACCTATCATTAGAAATGAATCTCTGAGAGCCTCTGCAGCATTCCTGTCATCCACGCCCCTGAGCTTCAGGATCACCATGCCCTTCTGGTAACGGACTTTCTCAAATTCCACCCTGGGCAGCTCCCTCAGGTGCTTCTCCACTGCCTTTGGAGCCCCTTTGGTGTCCTTTTCGGCATAAGCCCCTTCCAGTTCCTCAAATCTTTCAGGATAATCCGTATAGGGATATACCTTGACCTCTCCCCGGATTCCCACTGCGCTGACGATCTTTCCGATCTTTATTTTTTCAGGCCTATTCATGATCTGTTCCTCTGCATCTTCCGCTTTCTGTACAAAAACAAGCGAGGGCAGCCCAAAGGCCGCCCTCTCTATCCGTCAGGCAATCGCCCTCCGGCCTTTACTGTACGATTTCAACAGTAACCTTTTTATCTTCTTTTGTCGCCGCAGCTCGAACAATATTTCTTAATGCCCTGGCAATCTTACCCTGCTTGCCGATGACTTTTCCCATATCGTCTGGTGCCACCTTCAGCTTGATTGTCATAGACTGCCTGCCTTCAACAGCAGTGACTTCCACGGCACTTGGATCATCTACGAGCGACTTCGCGATATCTTCTACTAATTGTACCACGATGCTCACCGCCAATTATTCGATGATTCCGGACTTCTTGAGAAGAGACTTGACAGTCTGAGTAGGCTGAGCGCCGTTGCCAATCCACTTCTGAGCCTTTTCGGAATCGATATTGATAACAACTGGTTCCTTCATAGGATCAAAATAACCGATCTCCTCGATGAATCTGCCGTCTCTAGGAGCTCTGGAATCTGCCACAACTACTCTGTAGAAAGGCTTCTTCTTTGCGCCCATTCTCTTTAATCTGATCTTTACTGCCATAATAATACCTCCATAATTTTTCAAATTGCCGACCCGGCCGCAAAACGGGATAAATCCCGCTGCCTGGCCGGCATCTGCCTTCATGATAATGTGAACAAATATAATTTATTAAAATCCCCTGCGGCGACGTCCGCCCTTCTTTGCTGCTCCGGTCATGTGTTTCATGACTTTGCAGGCCTCGTCGTAGCGCTTTATAAGGGTATTTATCTGACTTACAGGCTGTCCCGAACCGGCTGCTATACGCTTTCTTCTGCTGGCATTCAGTATCTTCGGATCATCCCGTTCTTCCTTGGTCATGGAGCGCATGATAGCCTCCATGCGAACAAATTCCTTTTCGGATTTTGCGATATCCTCTTCAGATATCTTGGCACCTCCCGGCAGAAAACCGGCAATCTTCGCGATGCCGCCCATCTTCTTTATCTGGCCCATCTGGTCCAGGAAGTCCTCCAGAGTGAATTTGTTCTTCTTGATCTTCTTTTCAAGTTCGGCTACCTGAGCCTCATCGTAGTTCTGCTGCGCTCTTTCGATAAAGGAAAGCACATCACCCATTCCCAGGATTCTGGAAGCCATGCGGTCCGGATGGAACGGTTCGAGAGCATCGAACTTCTCACCTGTACCGATGAACTTGATAGGCTTGCCTGTGACCGCCTTTACTGAAAGCGCCGCACCGCCTCTGGAGTCACCGTCCAGCTTGGTCATGATTATGCCGTCAACCCCCAGAGCCTCATCGAAGCCCTTTGCAGCGGTAACCGCATCCTGACCTGTCAGTGCATCCACCACGAGAAGTATCTCATGCGGCTTTACAGCCTGCTTCACCCTCACCAGCTCTTCCATGAGCTCGGTGTCTATATGCAGACGGCCCGAAGTATCCACTATCAGGACATCATGTCCCTTGTACTCAGCCTCTTCAGCCGCAGCCTTCGCTATGAGTTCCGGCCTCTTTTCATCTCTGTTGGTGAAAACCGGAACACCTACCTTTTCCCCCACAACTTCCAGCTGATCGATAGCTGCCGGACGATAGACGTCACATGCCGCCAGCATCGGCTTCTTGCCGTTGTCGAGGAAGTACTTCGCCAGCTTGCCCGCGGTGGTAGTCTTACCTGTACCCTGCAGACCAGCCAGCAGGATTACCGTGAATCCACTGGACGAATATGTTATCTTGCTGTTCGTCCCACCCATGAGACCGGTAAGCTCGTCATTGACGATCTTGACCACCTGCTGCCCCGGAGTGAGACTCTGAAGTACATCAGCGCCCAGGCACTTTTCCTTCACATCAGCAACGAACTGTTTTACAACCTTGAAATTGACGTCTGCCTCCAGAAGTGCAAGCTTGACCTCACGCATCGCATCATTTACGTCTGCCTCAGTCAGCACACCCTTGCCCCGGAGTTTTTTGAATACGCCCTGTAGTTTGTCTGAAAGACCTTCGAAAGCCATGAGCGCCTCCTATTCGTCGAGTCTCCTGAGTATATCTTTTACAGCAACGAGTTTTGCCGTAAGTTCGCCTTCATCACCGTGCTCCCGGATGATATCATCTATCGCCTCATCCGCAGCCTCGATATCCGCTTCGGTCTGTCTGAACCTGGCAGCCAGTCCGAGCTTTTCTTCATAGTTGCCAAGCGCCTTCTCAGCCTTGTGCAGCGCATCGTACACCGCCTGCCTGCTGACGCCCATGGCCTCGGCTATCTCCCCCAGAGAATAGTTCTCTTCGTAATAATAATGCATTACGCTCTTCTGCCGTCCCGTGAGGAGCTCGCCGTAAAAGTCGAAAAGTATGCCGATTTCATATATTTTCTCGTCCATTCCTTCCTCCTTTTTATCGTACCTTGATAAGATAACACAGCCAAAAAAATGTGTCAAGCATTTTTACTTGACACATTTAAAAATAATTTCAGTATCAATGAAAACCGCCTCCGGCGGCGGGAGCCATAAGATTCAAAACTATTCGGCCAGCATCATCGGCACCGACGCAGGCCTTTCCTCCAGCATCTTCACTGCCGCCTCAACATCTGACAGATTTGATGCGGACAGAGCGCCGGCAAGCTTGTCTGTGCTCTGCGCTATGATATCGGACAGCGTGGTCTTCTTCTGATATTTGAACTTGACGAACGGCGCGTCGATGTCCTCGTCACTGAGCATTGCCTGTTTTGCTTCATCGTACTGGCAGATCCCGTCGATCAGACCGTTGTTGAGTGCCTGTCCGGCAGTATAAGGCCTGCCGTCTGACAGGATCCGGGTGGTCTCCTCAGTGAGACCCCGTCCCTCTGCCACGATACTCACGAATCTGTTGAAGATCTCATCCACCTCACTCTGCATGATAGCCCGCTGTTCATCCGTGATCGGATCAAAATAGTTGCCCATGGCTTTATTCTGAGCAGATTTGATATATTCTCCGGATATCCCCACTTTCTCAAAGAGTCCGGCCGCATTTACAACAGGTCCCATATAAACGCCGATGGAACCGGTAACAGTGCCTCTGTTTGCGTAGATCTTGTCAGAGATCGCAGCGATATAATAAGCCGCTGAAGCTGCGGTATTTGCAAAATAGGAATAGACAGGACGTTTGGTAGTCTCCTTGTATTCCTTCAGTTTCAGATAGATCTCGTCCGCGCAGTAAGCCTCTCCACCCGGAGAATTGATATAGAGCATTATCCCCCTGTTAGCGGGATCCGACTCCATACCTGCGATCTGATTGAGAATGTAGGACTGGCTGTACTCTGAACCGGAGGAAGTCGAAGAGCTCATGGTACCTTCCACGTGAAGGACTCCCACATAAGGTCCTGACGTGTAGGCAGTGCCCGCAGTCCTGCTCCCGAACATACCGTACTGGATCGAACTCATTATCACATAGACGATCATCAGCAGGATCACCAGACCAGCCAGGATCTTCACCGGCTTCCACTTCTTCTTTCTTTTTATCTCCGCAGCATATGCACAGTTCATGGAACGGCTGCCGTACATGGCCTGCCACTCCTGAAATTCCTGAAACTTCTGCCACTCCTGCCAGCTGGTCTGCTGTTGAAAGTCTGCATTTCCGTTTGCTCTGCCGTCATCTCTGTCTTCAGAGCCGTTCATCCCGCTGCCCGGTCCCGTAAATCTGATATTATCACTGTCGAAATTGTTCACTGAAATCATTCCTTCCCCGTAACATAAAAACGCCGGAGACGCAGGCTTCCCGCGACCCCGGCGCACTCTATGTAATTATATCACATCAGATTCCCACTCTCATCCACTTTTGTTTCATATCCATCGGGACACTATGTAATCCTGAAAGTGAGGTTTATCAGATCATACTGCCGCAAAATGTGCAATGTCTGACTTTTTGATGTAGGCATGAGCGGTTGCGATAACACTTCCGTCATCATTTCTGCAAAGAAATGTAACGCCACTGTAAATGCTGCTGTCAATCCCATTATTGCGATCGTATATATACAGATATCTGACAAGTTCGGGAATCCTTCCCTTTTCCACAACCAGCCTGGAAGCATCAGATTCCGGGATCGAACTGTAGACCCCGTTACCGTTGTATTTGTCGATATCTGCGTCATATGTCACCTCGCCATCAGGACTATCTCCGCCATATTCCGGATCCATTCCGCCATCCAGATAAATAACAGCCGCATCGCACCTGTAGTCTATCCGCGCACTGTAATCAAACCCGTGGTCCTTCAGCCAGTTGAGTGTATTCACATCATCGAAGGTTACACTGAAGTTAGATGTACCCGTCCGTCTTTTGATCTCATTTTCTGTCGGATCTCTCTTCAGTTCTTTTTTTATCGCAGAAAGTTCTTCTTCCGTCGGCTGCAGTTCAAATGTAATATCCACTGCAGAATATCTGCTCTTTTTAAAGAAATCACTGAAGTCTCTGTTTTCAAGATCCTTTGCCATGGCTTTACCCAATTCATCAAGATCTTTATTTGGCATATAATCCTGATTGTCGGACTCATTTTCAGCGAAACTGCTTACATAAATACTGTAGATCTCACTTATGGAACCCTTTTGAGAAAGTCTGTCTGCCCAGTTCTGTTTTACTTCCGGGAGATTCAGAACCGCAAGTTCCGCATCGTACACTTCTCCTTCGAAATTATCATCAGGCTTGTACCTGAAATTTCTTCTGAGCAGGTCTGCTCCATCCTTATCCTTATAGGTTATGGTCACGTTGCGCACATCGTATTCATCATTGCCTGTTTTGTTGTCTGCCAGAGTATCCTGCAGTTCCATAACCGCCCTTATGCCCTCCTCGGTCTTAACCACGTAATTGGCATTATCCGAGAGGGAGATGCAGCCCTTGAAATCCAGAGTATCATCTCTGACTTCAACGGATTCTATCCGGGACATATCAGGTTTTGCTTTTGAATACCAGGAATCGGACATCATGAGAACACCGAAGAAAACCAGCGCCATTACAGCATATACGCCCATGATCTTCAGCGTATTTCTGTTCATCACCTTTGCCGTCTTCATGATGATCATGCGGCATATCACCATGCCCAGCAGTGCTCCGATGGCATATCCCGCAGCTGTCAGAAGGGATGAATCGAAGATCTCACTGGCAACAAGCCCGCAAAGGGACATGCCGAGATAACCGAAGATCCACGTGATAACTACACTTACAGAACGGAATACCACGCCGTCCGTTGCCCTCTCGACTCTGCGCCTCTGATAAAGGAACGAGGCCAGAACATATATAACTGCAGCCACCAGTATGTAGACGATTCCCTCCACAGCTGAGATGCTGTCGCCAACAGCTTCTGCTGCAGGAATAGTCTTAGCTATTCCTCTGTACAACGTGCTGTCCGGAGTAAAACCGTTGAGGAAGGTCTGCATATGCCACGCAGCAAGTATCAGACAGGATGGAACAACTATGTTAAATCCCACAGCTGCTATTCCATGATGAAGCACCGTTCCTGTGATCATAGCCGCAGCAATGGAAATCGCCAATACAAACAGTATTGTTACTAGATTTTCCCACATCCACTGAAGAACAGCCATCCTGTCAAAGAGATTCTCCATTTCATCCCCTGAAGTGTAATAGTCCTCAGGATAATACACCGGTCTGGAGAGAATCAGGAGGAGCAATCCGCAGATCAGCATCGGCACAGTTGAAAATAACAGCGCTGAAATGCTGTGACTGTTGATCAGTATGCTCCTGGTAAACGGCTGGGAATGAACCGACATTACAGGGCCGCTGTTCATCAGATACGAGAAGACGAGCATTGTGGATCCCACTGCGATCGCACAGAGCCAGAGCACAGCCATCGGATTGGACTGGTTCAGTATGCAGCGGATAGAGTCCGCTACGAAATAATCCACTTCACCGCTCATAATATCCCTGTAATTTACCAGAACATAGAAGGCCGTCTCCAGAAACAGTACGATCGTCGCCAGAACCGGAATGCCCCAGTATCTTTTGATATCTGCCTTTATGATGGCGCCTGAAACGCTAAAGCAGGATGTCTTTAACGTCATAGTCATCACCCCCAAGCTCGTAAATAAATATTTCTTCCAGTGACAATGGCAGCATATCGAAGATCAGCGGTTCGCTGGCCGCGATCACATTTCGCACCTTGTCTCTGTTTCCCTTTATTATCAGAAGATCCACACTTCCTCTGGACTCTCTGTGGATCACGTCCAACCCCGCATAACGACTTGCAGACGCAGCCTCCGAGTTGTCACCGAAAGCCACCTGCACCTTGTGAACATCCTGCTTCAGTTCATCCAGATCCCGCTCGATCTTCAGTTCACCCCTGTCAAGGACGCCGATGCTGTCACAGATGCCCTCCATCTCTCTCAGATTGTGTGAGGAGATCACCACAGACATCTGTCGAGAAGCCATATCGTCGATCATATACTTGTAGATCACCTTTCTGATTATGGGATCAAGACCGTCGATCGGCTCATCGAGAACCATGTATGACGGCTGTATGCACATCGCCAGAGCAAAAGCCGCCTGCTTCTGCATGCCCTTTGAAAAATTGTGCATCTTCTTTTTCGGGTTCAGCCTGAACTGCTCTATCATGTCAACGAAGCGCTTCTCATCGAAAACCTTGTACACGGACCGGTAGTACTTTACCGCCTCTTCCAGTGAGAATGGAGCAAAATAAGACAGATCGTCCGGGATATACGCCAGTCTGCGCTTCACGTCCGGATTCTCAAACACCTTCTCACCGTCAAAGAGTATCTCGCCGGACTGAGGTCTGAGCACCCCTGTAAGCAGCTTTATCAGCGTCGTCTTCCCGGCACCGTTGGTACCCACAAGTCCGTAAATCGAACCCGTCTTCACATTGATTGAAAGATCCTTCAAAGCGTGAAAATCTCCGAATGTCATATTCAGATCACTGACTTTGATCATCTTCCGCCACCTCCCTCATTGAGGATTTCCCCTATCTTAACCGAAACATCTTCCCTGCTTAATCCCATGTACATCAATTCTGTAACGAGAGCTCTTATCTCGTTGATCACCATGGCAACCCGTCCCGAATCCGGCACGGCATTCTGTTTTTCCGCCACAAAGCACCCCTTCCCTGCAACTGTATTGATATAACCGAGCCTTTCCAGTTCCCGGTAGGCCTTTTGTACTGTATTTGGATTGACTGTCAGCTCCCTGGAAAGTTCCCTCACTGAGGGCATCTTCTCCCCGGGCTTCATGACGCCTTTGATGATCAGCGCCCTGTAGTCATCCACAACCTGTTCGTAGATCGATTTTCTGCTTTTCAGGTCTATCTGAAGCATTCCGATACCTCCTTCCTTCAAATCTGTATTAAGTGTACTACTTAGCGCAATACAGTGTCAACATATCGAAAGCTGAACATATCTTAACCCGGGCTTAAGAAAGCAAAACCCCGTGTCCGTTGAAGACACAGGGTTCATTTATCGTATTAATGGTATATGCCTCCGGCAGTATGCGCCGTATGACGGTTTCACTGACTGCAGCTCCTATACCAGCGCCACCACGCCGTAGGTCACCAGAGTGACTATGACTGCCGCAATGCAGACTCCCAGCGCGATCGGCCAGATGGCCCTCCGGGGATCCATTTCCAATACGGAAGCCACCAGCGCCCCGGTCCAGGCTCCCGTACCAGGCAGCGGTATGGCTACCAGCAGGCAGAGTCCCAGCCAGCTGTACTTCTGCACAGATTCGCTCTTGGTATGGGCTCTGTTTTCCAGCCACAGTATCATCGGCTCTATCTTAGGGCTCTTCTTGAGAAGATTGAAGATCTTTCTCAGGAGCAGGAGCACGAAGGGCACCGGTATCAGATTCCCGATTATCGCCGCCACAACAGCGGACTTTATATCAAGTCCCAGGGCAACTCCGATGGGAATGCCCGCCCGCAGTTCGATAACCGGCACCGCGGATACTATCATAGTGTAGATGATCTTGCCGGCATATGTCGTCGCAATGGATGCAAACATTAATATTAATATCCTTTCAGTTCACAGAAACGAATCTCCGGCCTCTCACGTCCGGAGGACTCTCATCATTACTTCACAAACCTTTTCAGTCTGCCCCCCAGAGGGATCTCACCCAGTTCATCCCGGCTGAACACGCCTGAGCGCAGCAGGACAGCTCCGTATACAGCCACGCTGGCTCCGATGCTGACGATCAGAGCAATCGCATTGATTCCCGTCACAAAGAAGACCAGACGGTAGCTCAGAAGCGTGACGAGCCCCATTGCCACCGATGCGATCAGCGGCAGAGCGAATATCCTGCGGATGTCAAACCTGTACTCCAGCCGTCTTTTCAGGGACCGGCAGTTCAATATGCTCACCAGAAGCGGGAAAGTCACGTTGCCCACTATCAGGGAGAATATTCCCAGATGAGTGTACTTCAAAAGAGTATAAACAATGAAGATGTGGATTGCAAGTGAAATCGCCGAATGATACACCGGTACCCGCATCAGGTCGCTGCCCTGCAGTATCGCCGAGGTGATGGTGGACAGTGCGTAAAATACCACCGCCGACGAGCCTGTCATCAGCAGCATCCCCGCAAGTTCCTCGTAGTCACTGAGGCTCGGGAAAAGCAATGCCACTACAGGTCTGCCCAGGATCGTCAGTCCGAAGGCACATGGAAATGCTATGCACATGTTAAACCGCAGAACGATGTCGATCCTGTGGTGCGTGAGTTCTCTGTCTCCCTGAACCCTGGCCCTTACGATGCCGGGAACTATCGACGCAGCCATTGCTGAGGATATGGCAACCGGCAGGTTCACCAGCTGATTGTACTGAGTGTTGAAAGCACCCTGAAGGGATGCCGCCTCCACATCACTGATCCGGTCAGCCATCACATTGCCCCAGATGAGGTCGTCTATTGTATATCCTATCTGATAGATCGTCTGACTGAGTATAACCGGGAGTACCGTTATACAGATCAGCTTTATGATGGTCTCTCCGGTCTCCGCCTCACCCTTTGCATTTGCGGCCCGCCGCTTCATCTGCATGCTGTCGGAGTGATATACGAACAGGAAGAAGATCAGAGCAGCCAGTGCTCCACACAGGGTTCCCATGGTTCCCCCCGCTGCGCTGTAGGCAGGCCTCAGAGGAGATACTGCAAAAGCAGAAGCCATTATCATCGCCGCAACCACGCTTATCACAGCATTGACGATCTGCTCGATTATCTGGGACAACCCCGTGGGCATCATGTTCCCGTGTCCCTGGATCAGTCCTCTGAACACTCCCAGCACCGCCACCACGAGAGTCGTGGGTGCAAGGATCTTCAGTGGAATGGAAAGCCCGTTTCTGTGATAGATAAGTTCCAGCTGCTCAGCTCCGAACCAGAGCAGCGTGCAGGCGATACCGCCCACGATGAATGCGAAAATAAGAGCCATTACGAAGACCTTGTACACATTCTGATATTCTTTTTTTGCCACCCTGGCCGACACGAGTTTTGAAACTGCAAGAGGCAGGCTGTATGAAGACAGTGTCAGTGCAATGTTGTAAATGCCGAAAGCCACGGAGTAGATTCCGTTACCCTGGTTTCCCAGCACATTGGCCATGGGAATGCGGTATGCAAAGCCTATGACCTTCGTAATGATACCCGCCGCCGCAAGGATCGAGCCCTGCACCAGCAGCTTATCTCTCAGATTTCTCGCCATAAATTAACTATTCCGATTTCTATTTTTCTATTTCCAGTAGTAATACATATCTGTCATCCTCGTTCACGATGACGGTCTTTCCTCCCGGGAGACCGAGTTCCAGCTTTTCCGGGCCGTTTTCACCCGAAAGGGAAACAGTAAATGTTCCTCCGCCTGCTTCGATCACTTTTCTTCCGCTGAGTGCCTCCAGAAACGGTTCTCTGCCGGAGATCACCTCGTATCCCACATCACCTTTTCTGTAATGCATCGGAATCACGATCTTCGGATCTGTGGCTTCAACTATCTCAGCAGCCCCGGGACCGTCAACGGTGAAAAAGCCTCCCACGGGGATCATTGCGATATCCGCACCGGACGCTGCTTCCGTCTGCTGTTCATTCAGAGGATGACCGATGTCGCCGAAATGCTGGATGCATATGCCTCCGGCCTCGAATCTGCGGATCGTATTCTCTCCCCTGAGTGCGCCCCTCTTCTCGTCATGAAATGATGGAATATCCGTGGTCTTAAAAGGTGAGCCGCCGGGTTCCTTTACCAGCTTGACCCCCTTGAAGTAGGCATGATCATCATGTCCGTGACTTGCGAACACTTCCCCGGCACGGGTCTTCACATCCGGAAGCCCCGGGACGTCCCTGAAAGGATCTGTCACCAGACTGTGTCCGTCATATTCAAATTTGAAGCAGGCATGTCCCAACCATGTGACTGTGATTCTGTTATTTTCCATTTCCATCCTCCCGGTAAGTGAAAACTACAGCTGTTTTTCCGCCTTTTCCAGAAATGCACTGTATCCTCTGAACGCCATGAAGATATCGTATTTGCTGGCAGCCTCATACGGAGCGTGCATCGAAAGGATAGGAACGCCGCAGTCAAGTACGTTCATCCCGCGGTCTGCAAGGATGTAAGCGATGGTCCCGCCGCCGCCTTCATCAACTTTACCCAGCTCGGAAGCCTGATAAGAAACTCCTGCCTCCTCAAAGACGCGGCGCACATGTCCCACGAATTCGGCATTGGCATCGGATGCCCCGGACTTTCCCCTGGAGCCTGTGTACTTGTTGAAGCTGATGCCCCTGCCCACAAATGCAGCGTTGTTCTTTTCCATTACTTCCGGATAATTAGGGTCAAATGCCGCTGTCACATCCGCAGAGAGCACGTTGGATGCGGAGAATGTCTTCTGAAGTGCATACGGGCTTTCAATTCCCGTCTTTTCCAGCAGCATCATGATGAAGAGCTCAAAATTGTGAGACTCCATACCTGTGTTTCCCACACTTCCGATCTCCTCCTTGTCCGCCAGCAGGCAGATGGCAGAACGCTTTGGATTCTTCACACTGAAGATCGACCGCAGCGCCGGATAAGAGCAGACTCTGTCATCGTGACCGTATCCTGTCACCATGCCCCTGTCGATACCCAGGAATCTCGCCTTGCCCGCAGGAACCGCCTCGATCTCCGCGCTGGTGAAATCCTCTTCCTTAATGCCGTACTTTTCTTCGAGGATCTTCAGCACATTCTTCTTTACACTTTCGGATTCCTCTCCCTCCAGCGGCATGGATCCAACGATGAGGTTCAGCGCCTCACCGGTAACACCCTCTGCAAGCTTCTTTGCATTCTGCTTCGCAGCCAGGTGCGGAAGCAGGTCTGTCACCATGAAGACAGGATCGCTGTCGTCTTCTCCGATATTGATATCCACAACGGAGCCGTCAGTCAGCGCCACGACACCGTGGAGAGCCAGAGGCACCGTAGTCCACTGGTATTTCTTTATGCCGCCGTAGTAATGCGTCTTCAGCAGTGCCAGATCATTATCCTCGTAGAGAGGATTCTGCTTCAGGTCCAGCCTCGGGCAGTCGATGTGGGAGCCCACGCCGTTAAAGCCCTCAGTCAGAGGATCGGTGCCGATCACTGCCAGGTATACGGATTTTTTGTGGTTGACATAATAAACCTTATCGCCACTTTTCAGGCCGTCTGTATCCAGAATGTTTCGGAAACCTTCTGCCTCTGCCTGTTTTACGATTTCCTTTACCGCTTCTCTCTCGGTCTTTGCATGATCGAGAAAATAAATATAATCAGAGGCAAAACTGTCGATTTCCTTCATCATGGCATCGTCTGCCAGCTTCCAGAGCTTCTTTTCCTTCTTTTCTTCTGCCATTTTTTTCACCTTCCGTTATTAAAAATCATTGATTATC
>JAIKWW010000006.1 GCA_024684465.1 Clostridia bacterium
GCAAGCTGGCAAGCGACACTGAAGAGACTGTAGGAAACATTCAGGATACAGTTGGAAGCATTCAGGAAGCATTTAACGGCCTCCTGGACGAATCCAGAAACTTCCTGGATTTCCTGAACAACACCGTTACTCCGGACTACAAGAACTTCGCGGATACTGCTGAGGGATATCGCAACGATGCCGAAAATATCACCGATATCACATCCAAGATCGCAGAGATGGCAGGCGAGATCGAAAATATCATCGGCGAGATCACGCAGGCTACTCTGAGCATTGCGGAATCCGCTCAGACTACGGCTTCCAACAGTGCAAAGGTCATGACATCTGTTGGAACAGTAGCGACTATCGTGGACGACGTTACAAACATGTCCAACGAGCAGGAAACCATCGCAAACGAGCTCAACGATGTCGTTTCCAACTTCACGCTGAAGTAAAACCGCGGTATTGTGACGCCGTAAAGTTCACATCCGAAAACTGTTAATAGGTATTAAAAAGACCCCGCCGGGACCGTGTATTCGGTTCCACGCGGGGCCTGTTTCTGTTTTAAGGATAATATCAATAGTTCATGCTGACAGTCTTTGGGGCGTTCCCGCCGCTATCTGCGGCGTCACGGCCTACAGGCTTTTCTGCAGATCGGTTCTCTGTTCAGGTCTGTCATGCTCCTGAGGCTCACTGCCAGAGTTGAGCTGTTGTGAAGAACCGCCGATGTAGTCGGCTGGATCAGGCCGGTGACGCCTGCTGCCATAAGCATTCCGTTAAAGCCCATTATAAATCTGTAATTCCGGCTGATCCGCTTCATGAGCGCCGTCGCCGTTATCCTCAGATCCACAAGAGCATTCATATTCTCTGAAGCAATGGTGATATCTGCGATCTCGCGGGCAATAGCAGCCCCTGTGCTGATCGCTATACCGGCATCAGCTTCAGACAGTGCAGGAGAATCGTTGATTCCATCTCCCACCATTATTACCTTATGTCCCTCCTGACGTGTCTTCTTTATGAAAGACGCCTTGTCTTCCGGAAGCACTTCGGAATAATAGCTGTCCACGCCGACCTTTTTTGCCACAGAAGCGGCTGTACGCTCGCTGTCGCCGGTCATCATGACAACATTCGTTATTCCCAGTTTGTGAAGGCGGCCTATCACCTCTGCAGCCTCCTCTCTGAGAGGATCCTCCACGCAGATCACAGCAGCCAGCTTGCCGCCAATAGCCAGATACAGGTGGGAATAATACGCCGGTATCTCTGCGAATTTGGCCTTTTGAGCAGGATGCAGCTTCACGCCTTCATCTTCGAATATGAAGTGATAGCTTCCTATGGCTACCCGCTCACCCTCCAGATTGCTGACTATTCCGTGGGCCACGATATACTCCACTTCTGAGTGTCTTTCCTCGTGGTCCAGACCGCGTATCCTGGCCTCTTCAACCACAGCATTAGCCATGGAATGCGGGAAGTGTTCCTCCAGGCAGGCGGCGATGCGGAGCATCTCGTTTGCGGAACGTCCGCCGAATGCCACAACCTTTGCAACCTTAGGCTGAGCGTAAGTGAGTGTTCCGGTCTTGTCAAACACTATGGTATCCGCTTCAGCAACCGCTTCAAGGAACTTTCCGCCCTTCACGGAAATGTTCATTCTGCCGCATTCTCTCATTGCAGAAAGAACGGAGATCGGCATCGCCAGCTTAAGTGCGCAGGAAAAATCCACCATCAGCAGTGACAGTGCTCTGGTTACGTTACCGGTTAAAAGATATGTGAGGAGCGTTCCCCCAAGGCAGTACGGAACCAGTTTATCCGCCAGAGCCCCGGCCTTTTCCTCAGAAACTGACTTTAGCTTCTCAGATTCTTCGATCATCCTGACGATACGGTCATATCGGCCGCTTCCGGCAGTCTTTTCAACCTCTATATGGCATTCTCCCTCTTCCACTACGGTTCCTGCATATACGAGGCTGCCGGGCCCCTTTGACACAGGCATTGATTCGCCTGTCATGGATGCCTGATTCACTTCCATTTCCCCGGAGATCACCTTTCCATCCAATGGGATCATATTACCCATGCGGACTACGATCTCGTCTCCGGCTTGTATTTCCTCCAGACTCATGAGCACCTGGGTCCCGTCTCTCACCACCCAGGCCTTTTCCACATTCAGTGACATGGTGCGGGCAAGGTCGTCCACGGACTTCTTGTGGGTCCACTCTTCAAGAGTCTCGCTGATTCCCAGCAGGAACATTACCGAGGAAGCTGTGGCGAAATCTCTCCGCAAAATGGATGTGGTGATGGCAACTGCATCCAGCACGCTGACATCCAGTTCGCCATTTCTCAGTGAACGGAATCCTTTCAGGATATATTTCACGGATCTGATAAGAGTGATCGCCATTTTAACCGGCAGCGGGCACAGGGTCCTGGTCACGATCCTGCCTATCACAGCACACACCAGCCTGTCCCGGTACTGTCTGTCAAGTACCAGCGAGTTCAGCTCAGCCTGACTCACAGCATTATCCACATCTCCTTCTGAAATGGAAAAACCGGCTATTATTTCCATCATCTCCCGCTCACTGCAGCTGTAGCTTATGATCATGTTTCCGGTTCTCTCGTGAACCGAAACAGATCTTACGCATTTCATGGATTCGAAAGATCCCGTCAGAAGCGCCGCCGTTTTCAGATCCAGAGTCAGATTCTTAATATGTACACGCATCCTGCCGCGGGATCTGTGCAATATCTCACATTTCATCTCTTTTCCTCCCTACACGCAATAATCAAAAGCACATACACCTGCACTCAGGCATGCGTATGTGCCACGGAAACCGTGCAGCTGCTCCATCGGGATATCCCGGTTTCCGCATTCTGCGATCAGTTGCCTTATGCGTCACAGAGAACTACTCTGCGTCTTCCACTGCTTCCTCTTCAGATTCATCTTCGATGACAGCAGCCTTTGCTTCAGCTCTTCTGTCATTGATATCCTTCGCATCAGACAGGACATCGTTTGCATTCTCTCTGATGTTGTCCACACAAGTGAGAACCGTATTCTTCACTCTGAGGCCGCATGCTGCAGTCTGAGCATATACTTTCTTCGCGTCATCGCTTGCAAGAGCCTTAACTCCTGCAGTACCCAGTAAGAATCCGCCTAATACGAGTAAATAATGTTTCATTAGTCTACCTCCGATTTTATATAATTAATTTTAGTTAGAATTTACATATATTACCAACTTGATAATTTCTTTTTATTATACAGAAAAAAGGGCTTCATACAAGCCCTTTCGGTCTAAAATCAATGTTTATTTTTTATTTAGTCAATCTCAGGGGAAAAGCTTGATTTTCCAAAGGATTTAAGCATATTAAATCACCGGTACAATACTTTCATAGCTGTTAGAAACATGCTCATGTAAAGAAGTGTCGCCTTACTGTTTTTCTATATTTTTACATCATTTCTTATGATTGATGACATTTTTCTGTCTTTTTGGAGCTTTTTCTTTAATCTTAATTAAAAGGCTTTAATTCGCGATTAAAAAAAATTACATATTTGCCTTCCTGTAATCCCTGGGCGTAAGGCCGTTAATCTCCCTGAAAGCCTTGGAAAACTTGCTGGCGTTGTCATAACCGTAACGCCCTGCCAATTCCGTCACCGAGATATCCTCTCCCATCAGATCCCTTGCTGCAGCCTCCATTCTGGCCTTCCTGGAATAGGAAT
This sequence comes from Clostridia bacterium, assembly GCA_024684465.1. Lineage (GTDB taxonomy): Bacteria > Bacillota > Clostridia > Peptostreptococcales > Anaerovoracaceae > JAIKWW01. The sequence continues at coordinate 3,677 of JAIKWW010000006.1, forward strand.
ACACCGGCACACCAAACCGGTTTCGGAATGTCTCCTTCAGTTTAGTCTGTGATATGTGAAAATGAGCAGCGAGACTCTCGATAGTACTCCGTTCACCCAGGTTTTCCATGATGTAGTCCCTTATCTCCTCCGCAAGTTCCTCGGACTCATGGTTTCTGACACTGGTAACTATCCGGCCGGTTCCCGTGCTCCGTTCAAGACTTAAGATCCTGCCGGAACCTCTGTTTGTATTCCTTCTCTCGTCTGTTTCAACCATCCTTATACTTCACCTCCGGTTGTCTGCATTATTAAAATTAATCCCACCCGTAAATATCTTCGTACCCGGTCTGCATTTGCTTATCCGGGAAATTGTATCACACTGTAATTCATTATAACTTACCACAGTTAGAATTGCCACACGTTTTTTACTTAGTTTCATTAAGTATGAAAATCTGCCGACAAAGATCCGGTGTTTATCTGTCTTTTGCTTTTCTCCATCACAAAAAGAGCCCCGGATTGAAGTGAACCCGAAATACTGAGACGGATTCCGGATCCGGTTCAAACGAAGCTCTTTTATACATTTCGTTTATTAACGATATACATTTATTCCGAATATTCTGACAATCAGCCAGATTGCCCACAGTATAGTACACAGCGGCACGATTATCCTGAAACTGGTATGCTTTGTCTTGTGTCTGAAGTATTCCATCCCTGCCCATGCACCCGCACCTCCTCCGATGAAGGCCAGAAAGAGCAGTGTCCTCTCCGAGATGCGCCACTGATCGTTCCGGGCCTTCCACTTGTCAAGCCCGTACGCCAGAAAGGCAACCAAATTGATTATAGCCAGATAGAATAACATAATAATATTATCCGTAAACATTCCTGCATTAAAAAGCATATTCCCCCACTTCCTCTGGTTCCTGTCAATACTCGTAAATCTCAAGCGAGTAATGATGGCTGTCGCTTGTGCTGGCTGAGACCATCGTCACTTTACTGCCGGAGGAAGATGCTGTAACCTGACTTCCGTAGCATTCATTCACTTTATCTGCAATAGCCTTGGCTGTAGAGGCCTTTGTGGCGTTCAGATAATCCTCGTTTTTCACTATGAGGGATTTATCCACCAGCTTGTCGTATGTCCCTGCATCCGGCGTTATCGTACTGTCCGTGTCGTCATCTCTGAGCTTGATCAGCATAACATCGCACTTATTTGCAGGAGACTTGACTGTCAGTGAAATATTCTGAGCCTCCGTGCTGTTCATCTCCACTGCAGCTCCTGATTTTATACATTTATTGACGGAGAAGAGCTTTATGCTGTACTTTCCGGTAGGATCAGTTATATATCTGAACCGGGTAAGTTTCTCGCTGGCTTTGATCTTAAGGATTCCATTCTCAACGGAATCTGTCCGGATTCTCAGGTGGATCACCTGATCGTCAGGAATATTGTCAAAATCGTATTTTATACCGGAAGAGTTGGATGGCCATTTCAGAACTTCGATATCGTCCGGGTCCACCCTCCGGTCTCCCAGAGTAACCCGCAGTTCCCCGGGGCCGTCCTCTCCACAGACCGCCGGCATATTAAAGATAAGATCCGCCAGAACATAAAGCTGATTATTCTCTGTAATGGCCTCCGTTTCCATTTCTATAAGCTTGGGTGAATTCTCATAGTCATTTTCTGTACCGCAGCCGGAAAATGTGAATATCAAGGCAGTCAACCCAAGTATGACCGCCACATCGAATATACGCCTCTTTCTTCCGAAAAACATATCAATACTCCCTTTCATAACAATCTGTAAAAATCGTTCCAAAAGCATCTATAATAAATCTTTTAAACATACCAACCCCGAATGGTCTGTATGATGATACTGCCCGCATCAGATTAAATTCATCTGTACTGCTGTCATCGGATCAAACCATATATATTGTATCATAACAAGCCTGAACTAAAAAACAGAGCATCCGATAATATCAGATGCCCTGTTGAAATCATATATATGACTCTCTTTTTACCGGAATTCCTGCGCTTATACCAGTTCCAGGAATACCATTTCAGCTGTATCGCCGTTTCTCTGACCCAGCTTTAAGATTCTGGTGTAGCCGCCATTTCTGTCAGCATACTTAGGTGCAACCTCGTCAAAGAGCTTTGTTACAACGTCTTCATCAAAGATGTAAGCGAGAGCCTGTCTTCTCGCATGAAGATCTCCGCGCTTGCCCAGAGTAATCATCTTTTCTGCCATTCTTCTAGTCTCTTTAGCTCTAGTGATGGTAGTAGTGATTCTTCCGTTTCTCAGGAGGTCAGTAGTCTGATTTCTCAGCATAGACTTCCTGTGTGCAGTAGGTCTTCCAAGCTTTCTATGTCCTTTCACTTGTAGTCCTCCTTAAGCTTCATCATTCGGTCTCAGACCGAGACCAAGTTCTTCCAGTTTATGTTTAACTTCATCAAGAGACTTCTTTCCGAGGTTTCTGACTTTCATCATATCGTCCTCAGACTTATGAGTCAGTTCTTCGACAGTATTGATGTTAGCTCTCTTCAGGCAGTTGAAGGATCTTACGGAAAGTTCCAGCTCTTCGATAGTCATCTCAAGAGCCTTTTCCTTCTGGTCTTCTTCCTTCTCAACCATGATTTCCACATTGTCCATGCTGTCTGTCAGATCGATGAACAGCTTAAGATGCTCCTGCATGATCTTTGCAGCAATAGAAACAGATTCCTTCGGGGAAATGCTTCCATCTGTCCAGATCTCAAGAATGAGTCTGTCATAGTCAGTTATCTGTCCGACACGCGTATTCTCAACTGTAAAGTTAACCTTGCGAGCCGGTGTATAAATACTGTCAACAGGGATTACGGCAATAGGAGTGCTCTCAGTCTTGTTGCCTTCAGCCGGAACGTATCCGCGGCCTGTGCTGAGATTGATCTCCATATTCAGCTCTGCGCCGTCGTCCAGTGTAGCGATGTGGAGATCAGGATTAAAGATCTCAACATCAGCATCTGCTACGATATCAGCTGCCGTAACAACCTTCGGTCCCTTTTCGTTAATCGATGCTCTCTTTGGCTCGTCACTGTTAATGCGAAGTGCGAGTTTCTTCAGGTTAAGGATGATAGTAGTAACATCTTCCTTAACACCGGGTACCGTAGAGAATTCGTGCAGGATGCCATCAATCTGAATGGATGTTGCAGCTGCACCAGGGAGCGATGAAAGAAGTATTCTTCTGAGCGCGTTGCCCAGAGTTGTGCCATATCCTCTTTCAAGTGGTTCGACGATGAACTTTCCATAGTTCTTATCAGTCTCGGAATTAACACATTCAATTGTCGGTTTCTCGATTTCTATCACTCGAATACCTCCTTATAACCCACACATAGTGATATGTATCTGACGGGCATTGTCATCAAACTACTACTTAGAGTACAGCTCGACGATGTTGTGTTCTGCGATAGGCATATCGATGTCTTCTCTTGTAGGAAGAGCAATGATCTTTCCTTCAAGCTTGTCAGTATCGATCGTAACCCACTTAGGAGTTGTGATGATCATGTCTCTGAGCTGCTTGAACTTAGGAGAACTCTGGCTCTTAGCCTTAACAGCGATTACGTCTCCCTCATTGAGTTCCATTGAAGGGATGTTCGCCTTCTTACCGTTTACAGTAAAGTGGCCGTGAGAAACCAGCTGTCTTGCTTCTCTTCTTGTTGCTGCGAAGCCCATTCTGTAAACAACGTTGTCAAATCTTCTCTCAAGCATGATGAGAAGGTTTGCACCTGTGTTTCCAGGTCTCTTCTCAGCCTTATCAAATAAGTTGCGGAACTGCTTTTCCAGCAGGCCGTATGCAAACTTAACCTTCTGCTTTTCGTTCAGCTGAACGCCATATTCGCTCTGCTTTCTTCTGCGCTGAATAGGATTTCTCTTAGACTTCTTATCAACGCCCATAAATCCCGGTTCGATTCCGAGAGTTCTAGCTCTTCTGAGAACCGGCTGTCTATTCTTTGCCATGGTTTAATATTCCTCCTTTTCC
>JAIKWW010000020.1 GCA_024684465.1 Clostridia bacterium
TTTTTTCACATACGAGAGGGCAGCACCAGCTTCTTCCCGTCAAAGGCACCCATGACGATGTTTTTGTTTCCCACATTGAATGCTAATAACATATTTGTCCTCCGTTTCGGTAGCTCAATATTCTCTGTTATTACGCCCGAAATTATAGTGTTGAAAATATTAATAATGAGAGGCGGCGCCGCCGTATGTCTTCCTGAGGTCTGCAGAGGCCTCCCGGCCGCATGCGGCTCTTCCGCTCCCGTTTAAAACGTCAATACCGACGCCGAGCCGCCCGGTCTCCCCGAAAGGGGCGACCGGCCTGTTCGACGCCGGATCTGACATTGTTTTCGTTTATCAGCCATACGACCTTTATTTGTCGTCGCCGTTTTCTTTTCCGGATTCCTGCTCCTGTGTTTCAGCGGACTCTCCGGCTCCGCTGTCAGGAAGTTTCTCCTGAGGTTCTTCCGCCTTCTTCTCCTGCTCCGGATTCAGTCTGTTTTCAAACACGATCTCATCGTCGCTGATCGGCTTGCCCGGCTCAGGATACTGCGGTGCCTGAGGCATTCCAGATGCCTGTCTGCGGAGTTCCTCCTCCAGCTTCGCTCTGGCTTCGGCCTCTTCCTTAGCTTCAGCCTCCTTCTGCTTCTTGATCCGCTCCTCTCTCTCAGCCTCGGTGGTTCTGATCTCATCCACCACCTCTTCCCTGGTCTTCTCGCCGGTGAAGAGTGCCTCGAACTGAGCCGCATCCAGAGTCTCTATGTCAAGCAGCGTCTCTGCCACGAGCTCCAGCTTGTCCATATTGTCCTTCAGAAGCCTTACAGCCTCGGAATAAGCGTGATCCATGAGTCTCTTTACTTCCTCATCGATGACAGCTGCAGTCTCCTCGGAGTAGTTCTGCTTTTCAGCGAAATCCTTGCCCAGGAACACTTCGCCGTTTCCGCTGCTGTAGTTGATGGCGCCCAGTCTCTCGCTCATGCCGTACCGGGTTACCATATCTCTGGCGATCTTTGTCGCCCTCTCTATATCGTTGCTGGCGCCGGTGCTGATGTCACCCATTACCAGTGACTCCGCAACTCTTCCGCCAAGCAGATGCACCAGAGTTGCCTCCATGTGCTTCTTGGAATCGAAGGTTCTGTCTTCCTTTGGCAGGAACATGGTCATGCCGCCGGCGAGACCTCTCGGAATGATCGTGATCTGCTGCACCGGATCCGCATCAGGCTGCAGTCTCATTATAACTGCATGGCCCGCTTCGTGGTATGCGGTGAGTTTTCTCTCCTTCTCGGAGATGACTCTGCTCTTCTTCGCCGGCCCTGCCATGACTTTCGTGACAGATTCCTCTATCTCGTCCATGGTGATGACCTTGCCGCCTCTTCTGGCTGTGAGCAGCGCTGCCTCGTTCAGGATATTTTCTATATCTGCCGGTGAGAAGCCCGGTGTCATGCGTGCCAGTACACTTTCGTTTATGTCTTCAGCCAGAGGCTTGTTCTTGGCATGAACCTTGAAAAGTTCTTCTCTGCCCTTCACGTCAGGCAGTCCGATGACGATCTGTCTGTCAAATCTGCCCGGTCTGAGCAGCGCCGGATCCAGTACGTCCGGTCTGTTGGTCGCCGCGAAGACGATGACGCCCTGGTTTTCACCGAAGCCGTCCATCTCCACCAGCATCTGGTTCAGAGTCTGTTCTCTCTCGTCGTGGCCGCCGCCCAGGCCCGCGCCTCTGCGTCTGCCCACGGCGTCGATCTCGTCGATGAAGATTATGCTCGGTGCGTTCTTCTTGGCCTGTTCGAACAGGTCTCTCACTCTGGACGCACCGACGCCCACGAACATCTCAACGAAGTCCGAGCCTGAAATGCTGTAGAAAGGAACCCCTGCCTCGCCGGATACGGCCTTGGTCACGTAGGTCTTACCTGTTCCCGGAGGGCCCACCAGCAGTACGCCCTTCGGAATGCGGGCGCCCAGTTCCTGATATTTCTTAGGTCTCCTGAGGAAATCCACGATCTCCTCCAGTTCCTCTTTTTCTTCCTTGAGTCCTGCAACGTCGTCAAATGTGATCTTCTTGCCGTCGTCCTTGTACAGCCTGGCCTTGCTCTTTCCGAAGGACATGGCCTTGCCGGTGCCGCCCTGGGCTGAGTTCATAAAGAATATCCAGATGATCACAAATACCACGATAGTGAGCATGTAAGGCAGCATGCTTACATACCACGGTGTTGTGGTCGGCGGCTCGCTGGTCACCACCAGCCTTCCCTCATCCACCTGAGGCATCACGTACTCTGTGTTGATGGACATGAGCTGTATAGATGACGGCGCATATGCGTGGATCACGGTCTTGTCCTTCAGCGTTCCCGTCATGCTCGTATCTTTGAGTGTCAGCGACGTCACATTTTCCTTCTGCAGCTCCGTCACGAATTCGGAAAACTCAACTTCCTTGACTTCCTGCTGCTTCTGCATGCCCGTGTAAACATACGCCATGCTAACCACGAAGATGATTATCGCGACATATATCGCAAATGTCTTATACCATTTTTTCAAGTCCGTACCTCCTGTTTTAGTCCATCCCGACCGCAAGCTGTGCCCATCCGCCGGCATTCTTCACACACAACTGCCCGGCGTGGCCGCCCCACGTCTGCCGCCTGTCAGGCCATGCCGCCTGCAAGCTCTCGTTTGCCGCTCGACCGGCTGTCTGCCCTTCCTGGCTGCGGTCATCCCCTTTTAGTCACAATATTCTTATTAATTCCCAACATGCCCGGCTCAAAACACCCTTTTCAGCCGTTTTTTGCGGTTTTGGACACACTGTCCGAGCATAATCATTTTCATAATCAGTAACAGATATTTTAACACAGGATAATTGGGATTTCAACAAAAACAAAGGGCGAACCCATGCTTTCCTCAGCTGTTGTTTCCGGACGTATTTCGTTGGCGGGCTTATGGTTTACTGTCACAGCCGGTATTTTTTACCTGTGCGGACTCCCGTCAGCTTCCGGCATTCATCTTTTCGGGATGCCGGACAATCCAACCGTAGGCAAGCAGACAGATCGCCACCGAGAGGATCGAGCCTGCCGGGCTGGCCAGGCCCATGGGATACAGGGTATCCGGATACCAGACCGACATAAAGTATGCCATAGGTATTCTAAGCATGATGGAAGCCACGTTATGTAAAAATGATATTATAGATAACCCGCAGGCCACGAAAAATCCGCTGAAGCAGAAATGTATCCCCGCGAATATGCAGTCCCAGATATAACTTCGCAGATACTGGCCTCCGGCAACTATGGCTCCGGCGTCCTGTGTAAACAGTGATACAAAGGCCTCTGCAAAGAACTGGGTGAACACGGAGCATGCCACGCCAAAGACCACTGTTGCCATGATCCCGTATTTCAGACTCGTTCTGGCGCGATGGGTCAGGCCTGCGCCGAGATTCTGCGCAGACATTACTGAAACAGTGGAAAGCATGGAAGAAGGCACCAGAAAAAATATTCCTATTACCTTCTCCACTACGCCTACAGCGGCGGCGTCGGTAAGTCCTCTCATGTTGGCGATCACGGTCAGCACCAGAAAGGCCACCTGGATAAAACCGTCCTGAGCGGCAACCGGCCCTCCCGTGGTCAGGATCTTTTTCATGATCCTGCCGTGAGGCTTCAGGCAGGCGGCGCTGAAATGCCGGTAATCGGCTGCAGCCGGATGGTTTGCGTTTTCCGGAAGGACCTCCTGCGCTCCGGTCCCATTAATACTTGCGGATTTCTTACGTTTAAAATGAATCGTCAGCAGGGCGATCACCACACTGCAGCTCTGGGAAAGGGTCGTTCCCAGGGCAGCGCCTGCGGGGCCAAGTCCGGCAATTCCTATGAATATGTAATCCAGGAGGATGTTTACGGCGCATGCTATTGCTATAAAGATCATCGGGCTGCGGGAGTCGCCCATGCCGCGAAGTATGGAACTGATGATGTTGTAGGCAGTAATGAAGGGAACCCCCAGGAAGCAGATGCGCAGGTAGTCCGCTGTGCCCTCCACGGCGTCCTGAGGTGTGGACAGCAGGCTCACGATGTGGTGCCCGTTAACCAGGAGCAGCACAGTGCCCACGACCGAGACAAGTGCAAACAGTGTTATGGTGTTGCCAACGGCCTGATTCATTGTTCTCCGGTCGCCGGCTCCCAGCGCTCTGCCGATAAGGACGGTGGAGCCCATGGACAGGCCTACCAGTACGACGGTGACAAAATGCATCACCTGGCTGCCGATGGAGACTGCCGTGGTGGCTTCAACTCCGCAAAAGAGACCGATAATGAACATGTCTGCCATGCCGTAGAGCATCTGCAGAAAATATGATAAAAAAAACGGCAGCGAAAACCGCGCCATGTTTCCGGCAACGCTGCCGGTGGTGAGATTTTTTTCCATTTATTCCCTCATTTAAATATCCTGTCTGTAAGGTGTGCCCTGGTTTTTTAGGGTTCCGCCGGGCGCGGCTGGGCTTACGTAAGACCTGCGCCGGGCGCGTGGCATTAATATTAATAATCCGATCCTTTTATCAAACACCAGTTTTTGTATACAGTCAAGTAAAACCTTATATTTAGCGCGGTTTTCAGCGGCCGGAGCGGCACATTTTTCGCTACCCGATTTACGGTTTACAGTGTCATATGCCATAATTTTCCTGTAATTGTTGTGGAGGTTTTGTGATGGCGAGCGTGGAAATGCAGCGCCGGTGATCGTCAGCATTACGCTGATGTTATGGAGGTGAATTGTTATGAAAATGTTGAAGCTAGCCGCTGTGGCCGGGATGACGATGCTTCTGGCGTGCATGGCGTCTTTCTGACAGCGCGTGGCGGTCTACGGTGGGCTGCCGTGTTACAACTACAGATTATGTACTGCCGGCAGCCACGGGTTGCAGGCAGTTTATTTACTGAGCCGCAGATCAAAATTTCCATATCTTTTAACCATCGCTTCATTTTCCAGCTTACAAAAAATATTTTCGGTGAAACGAAGCATGTTTAGCTTTTTCACCGAAAATCAATTTGGTAAATTATACATATATCCTACTATTTAACATTTTTACAACCTTTTTCATGGTTTTTTTATCTATTTTTCCCATTAATTATCTATAATAATACCCAATTTATCAATTTAAACCAGAATATTCCATTCCTCTGCTTCATTTTTTCGGTGAAAATCAGAAAAAATTTATAATTCACCGAAAATTAGAATTATTTGTCTATTCCGGTCATCTTGCGCCTTCCAGCTCAAGCAGCCGGGCTTTTCTGTCGAGGCCACCGGCGTATCCGGTCAGGCTGCCGTCGGCGCCTATTACCCGGTGACAGGGAACTATGAGCGAAATCGGGTTGTGTGCCACTGCTCCGCCGATGGCCTGAGCTGACACCCTGCCGCCGCCTCGCCGTTTCGAGATCCGGTCCGCGATCTCACCATATGTGACAGTCTTTCCGTAGGGAATGGTGAGGAGGATTTCCCAGACATCTCTTCGAAACCGGGTTCCACGCATGAGCAGCGGCGGCGTAAAGTCCGGCTGCTTCCCTGCAAAGTATTCGTCCAGCCATCGCACAACCTGCTCAAACACCGGCAGCGGCTTCACCTTCCGATCCGCGCCGGCGCCATCGACATTGTTCTTCAGTTCGTCAGTTCCAAAGCCATCTACTGAACTCGTCTGATCATCAGCACCAGAGCTGCCGGCGCAAGTCTCGCAATCGTCCGGATTCACCCCCTCACCGTAGTATTTCTGCCCGTCAAACCACAGTCCCGTCAGTGCCTTGCCATCGCCGGCCAGCGTGATCCGTCCCAGCGGCGAATCATAATAACAAAAATACTCCATAATCCCTCGCTCACGGCTCCTGTTTCCTGCGGAACCTTCCA
>JAIKWW010000147.1 GCA_024684465.1 Clostridia bacterium
CGATTACAGGTCTTACAGATTTTTTTACAGTTGTCGGCGTTATGCCGTGCTCATAATTGTAATCCATCTGTATGCGGCGGCGTTCCATGGTGGCATCTATAGTGGCCTTCATCTGCGGAGTTATACTGTCTCCGTACATTATTACATGACCGTCAGCATTTCTCGCAGCCCTGCCCACAGTCTGGATCAGCGAAGTCTCATTCCTGAGGAAACCCTGTTTATCCGCATCCAGTATAGCCACCAGAGAAACCTCAGGGATGTCCAGACCCTCTCTCAGCAGGTTGATCCCCACCAGAACATCGAACTTTCCGGATCTCATGTCGTGAATAATCTCGGTACGCTCCAGCGTATCGACATCCGAATGCATATACCGAACCCGTATGCCGGCGTTTGCAAGATATTCCGTCAGACTCTCCGCCATCTTTTTAGTGAGTGTCGTCACGAGAACACTCTGATCCTTAGCTGTCGTCTTATTTATTTCCTTTATCAGATCGTCGATCTGTCCCTCTGTAGGACGCACATCTATCGGCGGATCCAGCAGTCCCGTAGGTCTGATCACCTGGGTTGCCGTTACCCCGCCGCTCATTTTCTTCTCATATTCATTAGGCGTAGCGCTGACGTAGATCACCTGATTGACCATCTTTTCGAATTCATCAAAGTTCAGCGGTCTGTTGTCAAGCGCAGAAGGCAGCCTGAACCCGTAGTCCACCAGTGACTGCTTCCTTGCTCTGTCACCTGCATACATGCCCCGCAGCTGCGGCAGCATAGCGTGGGACTCGTCCACGATCATGAGGAAGTCATCCGGGAAGAAGTCCAACAGCGTAAACGGACGGGATCCCGGCGGAAGCCCGTTCAGATGCCTTGAGTAATTCTCGATTCCCTTGCAGGTTCCTATTTCCTTCAGCATCTCTATATCATAACGGGTCCGCTGCTCCAGCCTCTGAGCCTCCAGCAGCTTTCCATTGTCGTTGAAATACTTCAGCCGTTCCTCAAGCTCCTCGGTTATGGATTCACAGGCTCTGTCGATGTGCTCCTGGGAAACCGCATAGTGGGAAGCCGGAAAGATTGCCACATGACTTCTGGTTCCGATCACTTCTCCCGTCAGCGGATTAATTTCCTTTATGGTGTCGATTTCATCGCCGAAAAGCTCTACCCTTATAGCATTTTCAGATCCTGCAGGGTAGATGTCTATGATATCTCCCCGGACTCTGAAAGTGCTTCGCTCAAAAGATATGTCATTCCTGACATACTGGTCCGCCACCAGCTCCTCCATGATCTCACGGCGGCCCTTCTCCATCCCCGGCCTCAGGGTAATTACATTATTCTCGTACTCCGACGGACTGCCCAGACCGTATATGCATGAAACTGAGGCGATTACGATGGTGTCACGCCGTTCGAACAGTGCTGAGGTCGCAGAGTGTCGCAGCTTCTCGATTTCCTTATTAATATCGGAATCCTTTTCAATATATGTATCCGTCGCCGGAACATAGGCTTCAGGCTGGTAATAGTCGTAATAAGACACGAAGTACTCCACCGCATTCTCCGGGAAAAATTCGCAGAATTCCCCGTAGAGCTGAGCAGCCAGCGTCTTGTTATGTGAAATGATCAGAGTCGGCTTGTTCACTTTCTGAATGACATTCGCCATGGAAAAAGTCTTACCGGACCCGGTGACTCCCAGCAGCGTCTGATGCTTCTTCCCGGACAGTATGCCGTCAACCAGTTTCTCCACAGCCTGAGGCTGGTCCCCTGTCATTGAAAAATCAGAATGCAGTTTAAAATCCATTTCAGCACCCCCACATTATTACCCGTTTAACGGGATTATATCACAGGATTTTTCAAAAGTATACCGTTAATCGAACATTTGTTCTAAAATATTAGTGCTTAATTATATTTTCAATAAGATCCAGCGCGTAATCCATTTTTTCAACGCAGAGATTCGAATAATTTATTATAAAATAGTGGGATTTGTTTTCTTCATTTATGAGATCGTAATCCGATAATGCATTTATCCGTATTCCGTGCTCCCGCAGCCGGCGCTCGATTGTCCTGTCCGGGATTCCCGTTTTCAGTCTTAGCAGGAAATGGAGACCGGAATCGTTTTCCCATATCTCACAGTAAGGAACTATGCTGCTCTTCATTATGATATCCATCACCTGTTTCCTCTTTCTCATGTAAAACAGGCGCATCCGGTTGATATGCTTTTCGAAATATCCCTGTCTTAAAAATTCAGCAAGTGTATATTGTTCAAAGTTGGAAACCGTGCAGGAATAGAAATTCAACTTGTGAAAAAGAAGGTTGACCAGATGCACAGGCAGCACCATATAGCTGATCCGGATCGTGGGAGACAGAGATTTAGAAAAAGTATTCATATATATCACTTTTTCACAGGCATCTATGGAGAACAGAGTTGGAATCGGCCTTCCCTCTGTTCTGAACTCACTGTCGTAATCATCCTCGATAATGTACCTTCCGTCCTTTTCATTGGCCCAGGCCAGCACTTCATAACGCCTGCTGGCAGGCATGGTTATCCCGGTGGGAAAATGATGATTCGGACAGATGTGAGCCACGTCAGCACCGGATTCGGCCAGTCCTTTTACTGTTACCCCTTCTCTGTCCATGGACGCATAGCGGCATTCTATACCCCGCTGCCTGTAAATCTGCACGAGCTTCTTATATCCGGGGGATTCGATCACATAGCCCTTTTCATTTCCCAGAAGTTCCGTCAGCAGTCCGTAAAGATATTCCGTACCGGCGCCCACTATAATCTGGTTCGGATCCACGATCATTCCTCGAAATGATCTCAGATGCTCCGAAATTGCGTCCCGCAGTTCGCCAACTCCACACAGTGGGGCCGCACTCATCAACTCCTCCTTTTTCCCGGCCATGACTTCCCTGGACAGCTTTGTCCATACAGAGAATGGAAAATTTTCCGAAGAAACTCCGTTTCCTGAAAAGTCTACCTCGTATATTTCCTTTTCCGGCACATCTATGTCATAGGTAATATGGCCCGATGAAACAGACCGGTTTGTCATCCCCCGGAGTTCAGCCACATAATACCCCTTCTTGGGCACTGTATAGACATAGCCTTCACTGATCAACTGGTCATAGGCATTTTGAATCGTAATGGTACTAATCCCGTGATTATTGGCAAAGCTTCTCTTTGACGGAAGCTTTTCCCCAGGCTGTATAACTCCCGACATAATGTCATTCTTTATGCATTTGTAGATATGTTCATATATTGGCCCATCTATATTTTCAAAATCATAAGTCAGCATGTCCCGCCCCCATCTGGAATATTATTTAGTATAATTTTGGTTATTTTCTTATAGCCAGTTTTCATTATATGATAACACTCGTTAAAACACAAATAGTAATACTCAGGAGGATATTTAAAAATGAGTCAGACACAGTATGAATTAAACAAGGGATTGGCACAGATGTTAAAGGGCGGCGTAATAATGGATGTCACTACACCAGAACAGGCAAAGATCGCAGAAGCGGCCGGCGCATGTGCAGTTATGGCGCTGGAAAGGATTCCGGCTGACATCCGTGCTGCCGGCGGGGTATCGAGAATGAGCGATCCGAAAATGATCAAGGGAATTCAGGAGGCTGTCAGCATTCCTGTAATGGCAAAATGCCGTATCGGTCATTTCGTTGAAGCTCAGATACTGGAAGCCGTTGAAATCGACTATATCGACGAATCCGAAGTGCTCTCCCCTGCAGATGATATCTATCACATCGACAAGAGGCAGTTCAAGGTTCCTTTCGTATGCGGCGCCAGAGATCTTGGTGAAGCACTCAGGAGAATTAATGAAGGTGCTGCCATGATACGTACCAAAGGAGAGCCCGGTACAGGCGACGTGGTTCAGGCTGTTCGTCATATGAGAAAGATGAATGCAGAGATCAGAAAAATCGCAGCATTGTCAGAGGATGAATTATACGAAGAAGCAAAGCAGATTCAGGTTCCCTTTGACCTCATCAGCTTCGTTCACGACAATGGCAGACTTCCTGTTGTAAACTTTGCGGCCGGCGGTGTTGCAACCCCTGCTGACGCAGCTCTCATGATGCAGCTGGGAGCTGAGGGTGTATTCGTGGGATCCGGCATCTTCAAATCGGGCGATCCAGCAAAACGGGCAGCAGCAATTGTTCAGGCTGTCACCAACTATCAGGATGCCAAGCTGATCGCCAGCCTCTCTGAGGATCTGGGTGAAGCTATGGTCGGTATCAATCCAAATGAAATAAAGATCATCATGGAAGAGCGGGGAATATAAAAAATGAAAATAGGAATCCTTGCAGTTCAGGGAGCATTTATCGAGCACGAAGCGCAGATAACCTCCATTGCAGCCCGATCCGTCGATCAGATAGAATGCATTCAAATCAGACAGAGAAAAGATCTGGAGGATTTAGACGGCATCATACTCCCCGGCGGTGAGAGCACCGTCCAGGGAAAACTTCTCAGAGATCTGGACCTCTTTGACGACCTTCAGAAACTGATTCTTCAGGGGCTCCCCACGCTGGCAACCTGTGCGGGACTGATCCTCCTCGCCCGGACTCTGGAAAACGATCCGGTAAAGCATCTGGCCACACTTCCTGTTACAGTTCAAAGGAATGCATACGGCAGACAGCTCGGAAGTTTTACAGTTTCTTCGGATGTGGGCGATATCAATGATTTTCCGCTGGTCTTTATCCGGGCTCCTTATATCACATCAGCAGGTCCGGAAACAAAGATTCTGACGACAGTAGACCACCATATCGTAGGCGTGGAATATAAAAATCAGATCGGCCTTGCCTTCCATCCGGAAATGACCCGGGATACCAGGATTCATGAATATTTCCTGCGAAAAGTAAAGAGCTGGTGTTCTTGTCTTCAATGCACCGGATAAACGCCCATTGACACCTGCAAAGTCTGAAAAAATCCGGCAGGCATCGATATATAAATCGGTGTCTGCCGGATTCATGACAACTGGAGCGGGTGAGGGGAATCGAACCCCCGTATTCAGCTTGGGAAGCTGATGTTCTGCCATTGAACTACACCCGCAAAATATAGCGGAGCTTTTCGACTCCGCTACTTATTTTCGCACATTAATGGATTTATTACAAGCCCCTTTTATTCAAATAACCTATTTGCGGCTCCTCATCGGAGTATAATCTCTCACAGGGCTCACGCACTGGTATGCAGGTCTCATGATCTTCTTGCTGCTGGTGATCTCCTCAATTCTGTGAGCACACCAGCCGGAGATCCTCGCCGTCGCGAACAGCGGAGTGGCCAGATCGATCGGAATGTTCAGCGACCTGTACACAAATCCGGAATAAAGATCGATGTTAGCAGGCAGCTGTGCCTCTATCCCCGTCTCCTCGGTAAAGATCCTCGGTCCGTCGGATTCGATGAATTCGCAGAGATTGTACCAGTCCATAGAACCGTTCTCCTCTGCCAGCTTCTTCGCCATCTTCTTCAGCAGCTGAGCCCGGGGATCAGTCACTGTATAGATCGCATGACCCAGACCGTAGATCAGTCCGGAGCCGTCATTTGCCTCGCCCCTGACAACTGCACGGAGATAGTCGGAAACCTGTTCCCTGTCATTTATATCGCTCACATTGTCGTAAAGATCCTGGAGCATTCCGAGAACTGCGATGTTTGCACCGCCGTGGCGCGGTCCCTTCAGAGATCCGATGGCAGCCGCGATAGCTGAGTAAATATCCGTTCCGGTAGATGATACCAGATCTGTTGTGAATGTGGAGTTGTTTCCTCCGCCGTGCTCCGCATGGAGAATCAGGCAGAGATCCAGCAATTTTGCTTCCAAATCGGTGTACTCGCCCATCGGTCTGATGAGACGGAGCACATTTTCCGCAGTGGACAGCTCCGCCGACGGATAGTGAATATGCAGACTCTGGCCGTCAAAGTGCGAATGCTTTGACTGGTAAGAATAAGCCACCATGCACGGGAATCTCGCGATGAGCCCGATAGCCTGGCGGATATTATTTCCGATGGAAACATCGTCCGGAGATTCATCATAGCTGTAGAGTGCCAGCACTTCCCTGGCCAGCATGTTCATGATGCTCCTGGACGGGCAAGTGAGTATCATATCTCTTGCAAAGCCCGTAGGAAGCTCTCTTCTGGCTCCCAGAACTCTGTTGAAATCACTTAATTCACCGGCTGTAGGAAGCTTTCCGAAGAGAAGCAGATATGAAACCTCTTCATATCCAAAGCGGTTCTCCGCAAAGCAGGCATTTACGATATCTTCGATGTCGATACCGCGATAATACAGTTTGCCCGGGATGGCGATCTTGTTCTTCTCCTCGTCGATCCGGTAGCCGCAGACGTCCGCGATGTTGGTAAGTCCCACGCAGACACCAGTGCCGTTCTTGTTTCTGAGTCCGATCTTTACATTATATTTATCGTAAAGATCCGGCTCTATATCGCTGTTCAGCTTTACCAGCGGTTCTTTTGTATATATGAAACGGTCTTCAAGCCTCTGAAGTTCCTTTTCAGTTTCAGGAGTTACATTTCCAAAATTATTTTCCGGCGAGATCGTACTGAATAGCATGTCGGTCTCCCTCCCCCTTCGTTAGATCCAGGTTAAACGCCAATCTGTCTGATTGTCCTTCAATCCTTTTGTGCATTAAATTAATCACTATTATAGTCAGATTGTGTACAATTTGCAAGCCTAAAAATGTAATACTGTTATTTTTATTCATTATTTTGAATAATTATTCATATCATAATGTTTTTCCGGCAGGAACTCGTTATCGTGCTGAGTGCCTGAAAATATGAGTTTTCCGTTCCTCCAGCCTGTGAGCCTCATCATGGGAAACGGCTCCCAGTTTCCCGTTTTCAGCGGTTTTGTGCATATCATTACAGCATCTGTGCTCCTGCTTACAAACAGCGTTTCCGTTTCATTGGTATGAGCATACATGAGTTCTCCGTCCCAGATGAGAAGGTTCAGCTTATTGTCCGCGGAATTGTTGACCACGATCTCATCAAGTACGCCGAACCGCTCTGATGCCGTTGCGGCGCTGCCCTTTTCCGCCTCCAGGGCATTGATCCTGTCCATGAAATGAAGAAAGAGCGCCTCGCTGTCGGTAGACCCGCTGCGGCAGTCCAGATACGGCTTTATCACTTCGGTCTGAAACAGTGTTCCGTTGTGCATCAGCCCCCATTTCCTTCCCGAAGAATCCGCCATCAGAAACGGGTGACAATTGTCGTATGCATTTTCTCCCACAGTAGCGTATCTTATGTGAGCGAAGAGGTTCTTCTCTGTGATATCCGCGCCCAGCCTGTATTTCAGATAGGAACTCTCACAGGCCTTCACCGGCTCCTTCTCCACTGAAATGCAGTCGTCCCGCAACAGAGCAAGCCCCCATCCATCCCGGTGTATCCTGCTGTAGCTGTAAAAATCTCTCAGTATTTCATTTGCCCATACCGGTGTTGACGAGCATAGACCGAATAACATGCACATCTTGTCAAATCTGCCTTTCCTTTGCCAGCGCCAGCCCTTTTCCCAGGAAGTCATCCCCGTACTGTTTCTTCACGACTGCCGCATACCTTACTTCTTCACTCTCGATTTTCGCGTACTGGTGCTCCAGTACCGCTGCCACATCCGGAGCATCCGGATCCTCCGGAGAAATCTCCATGTTACTGTAAAACTCTTTCATTTCATCCAGCACGTGGCGCACCGCATCACGGACCGAACCCTCAAAGCCGTCTGTGAGACTGAGGCTGATCAGATCCATGTCATAACGCGCCGCCCGCTTTATATTCTTCACAGCGTCCACCTGCTCTGCTCCTGTAAGTCTGTGCCTCGGCTTCGATGCCAGCCAGATCAGAAGCAGCTGCAGAAAGACGATATCTCTGGAGTCCACCCCATCCGGACTCAGCGGGTTCAGGTCCACAGAGCGGATTTCAATGTGACTCACACCACCGCTCAGCGCCTCCAGCGAATATCTCCCCCGGGGTTTCACCCTCACAGGATAGTACAATTCTCTGGCAGCCACAAGCATTCCTTCTTCCACATATCTGCGAATGCTCGCCTCATATGATTCCATATCGTCATAATTAAGGACAGGAGTAAAATGGTTCCAATAGCCCTGCTCGCTGCAGCGCAGCGATGCCATTCCGGAAAATACCGTTTCATGCTCCCCGCCTTTTTCGTAAAAGGAACTGTCCAAAACAGGACTGGCTGAAAGCAGCGCCACCACAAGCCAGATGTGATCCAGGGTCTTTTCTGCCAGTTCAAGGTAGAACCGGCTCTTGAATTTCTCAAAATCTTCCTGTTTATCTGTATGTCCCGGCTCCAGCTCAAACTCCCGCCGCAGAAGCTCTTCCGCAAATGAATAATTGAAATGGATTCCGGAAAAAGTCATGAGATATCTTCCGTAACGCCTTGCAAGATATTCCCTGTATTCCATGCCGTCACTGTCATCTCCGGTAAAAACCGCTGTCTTTATGTCCCCGGGTCCTCTCAGCAGAGGAGGATTCGAAAAGGGCCAGCGGTATTCCGGCGGATCCATGGCCGCCAGCACCCTGTCCACTTCAGAAAGATGCTCCCGAAGCTGTTTCATGACGGAATCAGCATTAACCGCCGGATCCGTATTTATCTCCAGCTGATCTTCGCTGTAATCTCTGACAATATTGGCATGTTCGCCAAAAGGGTCAGGCGTCTGAGACAGCAGACCCTCCCCCGTCACCCTGTGACTCTCAAGTTCTATGCCGAATTTTCCCTTCCAGAGAAGCCCGGCGGTCTTTTCGTCCAAAACGTGCAGCATATCCTTTCACCCCGTATTTCTTATCAATAAATCACAATAGCTACTGTGTTCTGTCCGTGTATCAGATTATAAAAAACGGGCTCCACTGCTGCGAAGTCCGTCATGTTTCTATACTTCCGGCTGCGACTGCTGTCCGCGTTCTGCCTGCTCACTCCAGCGGGCGAGTTCCTCCAGCATGTAAAGTGCGATCAGAGGGCCCTGCTCCAGCTTCTTTCCGGGATATTCACTCGAGAAGTTCCCTTCCTCCGCCACGAGGAAATCCGTGTACTTCTC
This sequence comes from Clostridia bacterium, assembly GCA_024684465.1. Classification (GTDB taxonomy): domain Bacteria; phylum Bacillota; class Clostridia; order Peptostreptococcales; family Anaerovoracaceae; genus JAIKWW01. Next base: position 9,037 of record JAIKWW010000147.1, read on the forward strand.
CTCACCCCAGAACCCCAGTGTGAGACACATCATACTGCGCGCAAAAGGGTCCTGAATATCCGCATAATTTTCCAGAATCCACTGCCCGGGATCCTCTTCTCCCCGGATGAAAAAGAATGCGGCATTATCTATGAAACGCTCATTCTTCGTAGTCAGTATCTTTTCCCTGATCATCGGCGCCATACTGCTTTCAAATTTCAGCAGTCTGTCCCTCAAAACCTCGCCGTTGCATCCATCCAGTTCTTTCCTCATAAATCTGAAGAGTTCCGCCGGATCTTCCAGCTCTGCAATGACTTTCTCAAGTTCAGCCTGTTCATCATCTACATGGACATGATCTTCTTTAATTTTTCTGATCCTGCTCATCACATCCTCACTGGCGTTCATGGCGTACATCAGGTAGGCCCCTGAACGCGTATCGATAGGATGTTCCTTAAAATATCTGTTAGGAAGGATCTTCTTCATCTATTTACCTCTCTTTAAATCAATCATATAAATAATACACCGTATGATTATATCATAAACATAATCAATACGAAAAAAAGCACCGACCCATAGGATCGATGCTCTGGAGGCGACACCCGGATTCGAACCGGGGCGTAGAGGTTTTGCAGACCTTTGCCTTACCACTTGGCTATGTCGCCAAAAATTTAAAAAAAATAAATGGCGGGGGTAGCAGGATTCGAACCTGCGCATGATGGAATCAGAATCCATTGCCTTACCACTTGGCGATACCCCTGCGTTTATTCAGTTGATGCGTTTTTGCTAAAACCCATCGAAAAAAGTGGGGTGGATGGAGAGATTCGAACTCTCGAATACAGGAGCCACAACCCTGGGTCTTAACCACTTGACGACACCCACCACAAGTACGGATACTACAAAAAAAGTGGCGACCCGGAACGGGCTCGAACCGTCGACCTCCAGCGTGACAGGCTGGCATTCTAAACCAACTGAACTACCGGGCCACTTTTTTATAAATCAGACCGAAGTCTGAAGATGGTGGGCGCTATAGGGCTCGAACCTATGGCCTCCTGCTTGTAAGGCAGATG
>JAIKWW010000083.1 GCA_024684465.1 Clostridia bacterium
CCGTCCCCGGACCGTATCCCGGCGCAGGGTTCGCTGTATTCACTATGGCATCCACCTGCATCCTGGTAATGTCGTTCCTGACTATTTGAAATGGCATGAGTTAAATTCACCACCTTGTAAACTGTTGCCGGATGATCACGGACGAGATGTCTCTAAGTGTCCTCTTTTGAGAACGGACAATCTATGCCGATGCACTGGTTATTTCTGGCAGAATAGCTGCACACGATCTCAGCGGACTCCATTTCCACGCCAAAATTTTCCTTCACAAACTCTGTCGCCGAAAGGATGGAAATAAACGAATCCCTCTTGCAGCACCTCGGGCCGCCGATCTCGCCAATCTTTCCGAGAGCGCCTGCAGTCATCCTGTGGGAAAGGGCAAAAGGCTCCCTCGCCAGCGGAGTTGACTTTGAAATAATGGAAACAAACATGCCGGAACTGATACCGGCTCCACATGCTCCCCAGAAGCCGCATGCTCCTCCCGGCACACTCCTGCCGCGGTTCATCATCTCCGCCAGTGCAGACTTAAGATCTATATCGCCGCCGGCATTCTTATACGCCGTAAGCAGCGCCGCCCCCACCATAACATGATGCTCCGGCCCGTGCATATGACAAAACGGCATGGCCATCATCTTTTCAATGATCTCAACGGGATTTCGGGATCTTTCCCGAAGGCACAATCCTTTTATCGAATCCAGTCCCGCAGTATGACACTCATTGCAGACGTAGTGTCCCTCTGTACAGCGAGTCTTGCTATTCTCTTTTTTGTGACAGATCGCACACTCCATCAGCTCATCTGTTTCCAGATACTCAAGTGGAGCTTTGCAAATCAGACATTCTTCCGTCATGACACCCTCCGATTAATTCATATCTGATAAATTTGCCCGGTCAGCTCTTTATCGTCAAACATATATTCTGTTTTCGATACTGCGAACCCTCAAGTTACTAATCCCTTTCAGCCAGCCTGCGACTGTAATAATCCATGGTTCTGTAGTTGATCACATCGCCAAACTGTTCTGAAAATACCGGATTACTTATGATGTCTTGCAATTCCGGTTTCAAAGCGACTGTCCTGCCATCATTCAGAACAAAGAAACCTTTTCCGGACTGAACCAGGAAATGTACAGGATTCCTGTAAATATTACTAATGTGCTCTTTATCGGACAGGTTCAAATAATCCTGATATGAAGCAATCTTCGGCAAGTCCCTCCAATTTGCTCCTGTTGAAAAAAACTCTTTCCAGCTCTCAAGAAGCTGTTCTTCACTTACCTGACCAAGACAATTCCCATTATTATAAAACGCCCTCAAAACCGGCATTTTATAGACTTTACTCATGCTGGTGGTCTCCACCATCTCAATAAAGTCCCTCCCAATGGTCTTGCAGAATTGCAACTCCGGTAAAGTGAGTTCATTATGTTCCTCAAGGAACTTCAAGTAATGCTTAAACAAATTTTTGGATGAAGTATTTATGACCTTCTGATAGATTTCATCATCCATGAATGTAAACAGCTCTAATCTGTCCGGTCTGTGTCCAACCTTCTCCTTGATTCTTTCATACTCGGATAGAATCAGATCATCTAACTTTGCCTGACGTTTTTCCATTTCTTCAAACAAATCGATCAATCTGAAATCAAAATCGACCAGACAATCATCCGGCAAATCTTGCACAGCGCTCTGCCGGTAACCGGTTGCGTCAGAAATACTTCTGCCTGTCAGATACATAAAAGTCCTGCCCGCCTTTTGATAATTTCCTATAAAATCAAGCACGTTCAAGTACTCCTTATTACTTGATTTTCTCAAACCTCGGCCCAATTGCTGCAAGAAAACTATCGGGGATTCGGTTGGCCGCAGGAACATTACCATATCAATTTCTTTGATATCAACACCTTCATTGAACATGTCAACAGAGAAAATGACCTTTATTTCTCCGTCAACCAGCTTCCGGATAGCGACAGTTCTGTCTTCGGAATATTCGCCGTCTGAATCGCTGTAAACTGCCACTGACGGAATCCCTCTTTTCGAAAATTCCTTCGCCATCTCTTCGGCGTGCGCCCTGGAGCAGCAGAAGCCAAGTGCTTTTTCGGATCCGTATTTTTTATAATTCTTGAAGATCAGATTATGCCTGTGAACATTTCCGATGTAAGATCGGTTCAGTTCATTCTCATCATATCTGCCTCTGACGACATGTAACGAAGAATAATCAACCACATCATATATTCCATAATAATGAAACGGCACCAACGCACCTCTGTTTATAGCATCCTTCAGCGATATCTCATAAGGAACATTGTAATCGCATATTTCGTAGATACTTCTTCCATCCATCCTCTCAGGGGTTGCCGTAAGGCCCAGCAAGAACTTTGGCTTGAAGTAGTCTACGATCCTCTTATACTGATCGTTTACGGCGTGATGAAATTCGTCTATGCAAATGTATTCGAAATAATCCGGTGCAAAATAGTCGGCATTTAAATATTCTTCACGTCCCAACGTTGCAACCGATGCAAAGATCACAGACTTGTCACGGGTCTTGTTATTCCCATCGAAAAACCCATAATCATCAGAGTGGCGGACATTATAAAAGGATTGCGCCGCCTGCTTTAAAATCTCTTCTCTGTGCGCCACAAACAGGACCCGGTCATAATCTTTGGAATCAAACGCAGCAAGGTACGTCTTCCCCACGCCTGTTGCGGCCTGGATCAAGCCTCTCGTAGCGCCCTCAGCTCTTGAATTTTCAAGTGCACACAACGCCTCAATCTGTGCGCCTCTGGGTTCATAAAGCACTCGCACATTGGTATCAGGAGAATCCTCATATTCATCGTATTTCTCCAGGTCCTTTGAAGCACCCGGTCTGTGCCAGCTCTTTGCATACTTTCTCAGTTCTTCATCATCAAGCACTATGGAATGATTCTCGAACAAGTCATCAAAAGTCTTCTGAAAGCGCTGATAACTCTGAGCATCCTTTAAGCTGTTAAATCTGTAATTCCACTCTATCCCTGAAGTGAGCGCACTTTTGGATATATTGGATGATCCGATAAAAATATCGCTGTAGTTCTCATAATGAAAAATATAAGCCTTTGGATGGAACGATCTTCCTTTTTCATTATAGAATCTCAGATCTACCAGATCGCCAAGTTCATGCTTCACGAGGTAGAGCGCTGATGGCTGCGTTATTCCAAGATAGTTGCCTGTTAACAACCGAATCTTCACACCATTATCAATAGCTTTTTTCAATTCCCTGAGAAGCATTTTAACTCCGGATTCCATCAGAAATGAGACCACAATATCAATGCTGCCGGCAGTACGAATCCCTCCAATCAACTGATAATAAAGCTGTCTGCGCCAGTTCGAATCACCGGTCATAACATCTGTAGCCTCGATGCCTGAAACATCCGGCGCATCTGATGCGTGTTCATATTCTTCACTTAATACGTACTTAGAGTCAAATTCAGCCATTCTCATTCTCCCGTTACCGGCCGCATGTCGCCTGCAAGCTAACTGATTCTTCTATTTCAATTGACACCCGTCATATATTCTGTTGTTGTAACCATCTTCGATTTTACCACAACAAAAGGCCTCCTGTGGTTTGTTTGTATCATCACAGAGGCCTTAAAGCAGAAATTATCCGTTTTATATTTTTTCGTTATTCGTTTCTATTTTTGACTCTTTCAATATTTTTACCTTATACGCAATCAATCGTAAAAGATAGTCCGGCGTCAAACGCCAGATTCTCCTAGCGCTGCATAATCCACTGCGGAGCGAGCCTCACTTCTGCACGGCTTCTCCCTTCCGTTCCTTCAGCACCCGGAGGAATTCTTCCATGCTGACCGGGCGCATGAAAAAGTAGCCCTGAAGGTAGTCGCAGCCGATGGCTTTCATTTTTTCCACCATTTCCGCGGTTTCCACGCCCTCTGCGGTGATGGTGAAGTTCATGTGCTTAAATGTTGCGACGGCGTTTGGAAGTATCTCGTCAGGCTCTTTGCAGTAGTCCCATATCAGGCTCATGTCCATCTTCACGTTTTCCACCGGATATTTCTTCACCCGGGTCATGTTGGAGTAACCGGTGCCGTAATCATCCAGAACGAAGAAAAAGCCCCTCTTCCGCATTCCCAGGATCTGATTTTTCAGGTAATTGTCGTCTGCGATGCTCTTTTCCGTTATTTCCAGCCGGATCATCCGGGAATCTACCCTGTATTTTTCCAGAATATCCGCATACCGGTCAGGCAGGTTTGCCCGCATGAACTGTACCGGAGACACGTTGACATTTATCCAGCGGATGCCGTATTTTTCCAATTGATTTTCCTTTATGAACCGGCAGGTTTTTTCAAAGACCTGCTCTCCCAGCTCATTTATCTTGCCGTTTTCCTCCGCTATAGGTATGAACAGCCCCGGAGGGATCAGTTCCCCCTCTGTGTTGCGGATCCGGGCCAGGGCTTCAGCGCCGATTATCTCACCG
>JAIKWW010000085.1 GCA_024684465.1 Clostridia bacterium
CATCAAGGGTAACGGAAAATTTTGTGTCTTTGAGATTTAAATCACCCATTTCAATTCCTCCGCCGAACATCACATATTCAGTTTACCCTGAAAACCGAACCTCGTTCGTTTCCACATATTGATATTATAATCTTTGAGAAGATTTTACAAGTTCACGTTGCAGCCGCCGTATCAGCTGTTGATATAGCGATAGAGCATCGCCGCCACCTGAGCTCTCGTAGCTCCTCCAAGCGGCGAAAGCCGGCTGCCACCCACGCCGTTCATGATTCCCCGGGACACGGCCCAGCCCATCGGATACCTGGCATAGGCAGCCACGTACTGAGAATCGTTGTATCCGGAGAGATTGGCGTTATTTGAAACATCCTTGCCGGAGAGCGCAGCATAGCGATACAGGAATGTTGCCAGATCCGCGCGGCTCACCACGTCGTTCGGATGGAAAGTTCCGTCTCCCCAGCCGTTGACGATGCCCTTGGAACTCGCCCAGTTCACCGCGCTCTCGTAATAGGCGCCTGCCTGTACGTCGCTGTAGCCGGTGTACCCGCTCACCGCCGGAGTCCCCGACAGGCGGTAGAGGACTGTCACCACCATAGCCCTGGAGGTCGGCGTATCCGGCTCAAATGTATTGTACGAAGTGCCGGTCATAAGTTTCATGGAATTCACGTAATTCACCGGGCTGTAGAACCAGTCGCTGTAGTTCACGTCGGAAAATAACGAGCCGTAGGAAGTGGCTGCGCCGCCCCAGTTATAGCTCGAGTTGTCCTCGATTTCCTCGTCGGCCCTCACAAAGACCGCCGACACATTCACCCTTTCATCCGGCATCAGAAATACGTAGAGATTTGCAGATGTATGACGCACCGTGATCTTCTCTTCGTCGTCATCCCCTTCCACCTTTACTTCATATACCTTGTAGCCCTCGTCCGCCACCACCGTCAGAGTGACCATCTCGCCCTCTCTGGACCTGCTCTTTTCGCAGTCGATGTAGCCCCTGCCGGATGAGGAAACGTAGATCCTGTACTCCGTCTCGGAATCCTTCTGATTGCCGGAACTTGTATTTTCATCAGCGGAGCTGCTTCCGCTTGAGCTCATCCTGTAGACGGTTATGGAATAGTAAGCCACAACACTCGTATCCTGAGCCGTGACTCTGGCATAAACAGTAGCCTCGGAGCCCGCATTCACGTTCACCGCCGTTGTGGTGGATGTGGTAAATGAGGAATCCGTGCCGAAGAAAGCAACGGAAGCATAGCTGCTGGTTGGCAGGATATTGGCAGCGGATATGGAGCTGACGCTGTTGCTGACACTGAGAGAGAGTCCCTCAGGTGCCTCCGGCGTAGTTCCCGACCCGGTAGTGCTCACGGTCTTTCCTCCGATGCTCCTGAGAGTGGCGTCCGTACTTGTGGAACCGGAAGAACCGGTGGAGACCACAAACGGATACTCCGAGCTGTCCCCGTCACTGTTGGCCGCGATGATCTTGCCGCTTGCAAGAGTCGCTCCGTTAGTCACCATGTCCTTGTGGTCATAGTAGCCGCCGTCGATATTCACAGTATATCCTCCTGAGGTGCCCGTGCTTCCCGCTATTCCCACGGAGCCCTTGAAGTAACCCGACTCGATGTCGATGGTATTTGCCGTATTTGTACCATATGACGGATTCTTTACCAGAACCACTGCGTATCCTCTGGTGTCCGAACCGGAGGTACTGGATGTACATGATGGAGTGGAAACCGATGACGAAACTGTCGCATCTGAGATTTCAGCCTCCCCGGCCTTCAGCTCGATGCCGGTGCCCTCTGAACTGATCGTCCCGCCCGACACAGTAGTCTTGCCGTTTCGCGGCTGATATATTCCCGCCGCACTGCCATCGATCCGGCCCCCGCTCACGTTCAGCACCCCGGTGTTGCCCACCAGCACGCCGTAGTGGCCTGACAGTGTGCCCCCGGAAATGTTCGCCTCATTCTTTATGCTTATGGTGGATGTGTCCGCTCCTATTATCACCGCCGCCGTGCCGTTTGCCGACGAAGTGGACCTCACCGTTCCGTCAGTTATATTTGCCACGGAGTAGACGCTGTTGCTTCCGGATTGAAGGGAGATTCCCGCATTTCCGCCGGTTACACTTCCGTCAGTGACCGTCACCCTTCCACCTTCGCAGAGGATTCCAACACCGGAGCCGGAAACACTTCCCCCGGACACTTTCACTGAACCCCTGTTGGATGAAGAACCCGCATTGGTTATGGCTGTGCCGGAAGTGTTCTCCACAGTTCCGCCGGACACTTCAAAAGTCGCGCCGTTGCTGTTGCTTACAGCGGTGCCCGTTCCGGATGCCGCCGTCACGGTTCCGCCCTCCACCAGGGTGTTGCCGCTGTTGGCGATCACAGTGCTGGTGCCGCCGCTCAGTGTACCTCCCGACAGAGTAAACCTGCCCCCCGACGACACGGAAATGCCGTAGGTTCCGTTATTGGTCACCGTACCTGCTCCCTTTATGGTCAGGCTGCCGCCCTCGGCCACGATCACGCCCCTGTCATTGGTGAGGTTGTAGCCGTTCAGATTCACAGTCACTGTACGTCCAGCCTCCACGATCACCGCGTCGCCGGTACTCACCGTGGCATCCGACATGAGCATCAGTTCGTCGTAGCCGGCATCCACCAGCTCATCACTGATATCCCCGTCCAGGATCAGAGTGGTGACTGCAGCGTAGCTCACCAGCGGCACCTGCGTCACCGTCATGGCCGCGCAGAGGCACAGCGTCCCGAGGGTTTTCATCAACTTCATAAAACGATCCTCCTGTATGTCAATGATAATAATATCTTCAGTCTGCGTCAGAGTCCGGGAGACGCAAAAACGCCTGCGGACTCCCGCATCATATATATCGGACTGTTTTCCCGATTCAAAATAGCTGAGGTAAAAAAAACTCCGGAGGCTTTCGCCCCCGGAGTAACCTGTCATATATCATATTACCGTTCCCGGCGTTAGTCCAGCTCGAACGCTCCCGTGTAGAGCTGGTAATATGTACCCTTCTGAGCCAGCAGCTCGTCGTGGTCGCCCCTCTCTATGATGCGGCCGTGATCCATTACCATGATCGCGTTTGAGTTTCTCACTGTGGAGAGGCGATGAGCGATAACGAACACAGTTCTCCCCTTCATCAGGTTGTCCATGCCTGCCTGAACCAGCGACTCGGTTCTGGTATCGATGGAGCTTGTGGCTTCGTCCAGTACCATTACCGGAGGATCTGCCACCGCAGCCCTGGCTATGGACAGCAGCTGGCGCTGCCCCTGGGAAAGCTCGGAGCCGTTGCCTGTGAGCACCGTATCATACCCGTTGGAGAGCCTGGTTATGAAGCCGTGTGCGTTGGCCAGCTTCGCCGCTGCGATGCACTCCTCGTCCGTAGCCTCCAGGTTTCCGTAACGGATGTTTTCCATCACGGTGCCGGTGAAGAGGTTTACGTCCTGGAGCACTACCCCCATGGATCTGCGCAGATCCGGCTTCTTTATGTCCTTCACGTCTATGCCGTCATAGGTGATGGTTCCCTCTCCTATATCGTAGAATCTGTTGATCAGGTTTGTGATCGTTGTCTTGCCCGCGCCGGTGGCCCCTACGAAGGCTATCTTCTGGCCCGGCTTTGCAAACAGCGATACTCCGTGAATTACAGTCTTTTCAGGAGTATATCCGAAGGTCACATCCTTCAGTCTCACATCACCCGCCAGCACCGTGTATGTCGGCTTTCCGTCCTCAGTGAGCTTCTGATCATCCTTCCAGGCCCACATCTCGGTGTGTCTGTCCGTCTCGACGATGTTGCCCTCAGCGTCCCTCTCGCATCTCACCAGAGTGATGTGTCCCTGATCTTCCTCAGGTTCCCGGTCCATCAATCTGAAGATACGATCTGCCCCGGCAATTCCCATTGCTATCATAGGCACCTGCATTGACACCTGACCTATGGTCTGGGACAGGTTCCTCGCCATTGACAGGAATGAGATGATCATGCCGGCTGTCACGAGGCCCATGCCGGAGAAGCCGATGTTGTTCACGCCGCCGAAGACCATGAGGCCGCCAACCACGGCGATGACCACGTACAGCAGATTTCCCAGATTGCCCAGGACAGGCATGAGAATGTTTCCGTAACGGTTCGCCACACTTCCGTCGTGGAAGAGCGCTTCATTCAGTTCCTTGAACTTTTCCCTGTTTTCTTCCTCGTGATTGAAGACCTTGACAACTCTCAGCCCGCTGATCATCTCCTCCACGAAGCCTTCCTCAGATGCCAGGGACTGTTGCTGCCGGATCATGTATCTGGCGCTGATGCCGCCCAGTTTCCTGGTGACAAAGATCATCAGGACGCAGAACACAGCCACGATGATGGTGAGCCATATGCTGTAGTAGAGCATCATGCACAGCACGGCCAGCACGCTGAGACTTGCCTGGAACAGAGACGGGATACTCTGACCGATCAGCATTCTGATGGCGTCTGTATCGTTGGTATATGTACTCATGATGTCGCCGTGGGCGTTGGTGTCGAAAAACCTCACCGGCAGCGTCTGCATCTTGTCAAACATGTCGTCCCTGAGCTTCTTCAGGGTTCCCTGCGTGACCGAAGCCATGATCCTGGTATAGGCGAAGAAGCCCAGAGTTCCCAGGATGTAAATGCATCCCATGATCGTCAGCATCCTCATCAGCTTGCCCCAGACAGCATCCATACCCAGTTCTATCCCGGGCACAATGCAGTCGTCGATGAGCTGCTGAAGGAAGAAAGTAGCAATAGTGGAAGCTACTGCGCTAACGATGATCCCGAAGAAAACGACTGTCAGCCTCAGCTTGTTTCTCTCCCAGATGTATCTGAGCAGGCGTCCTCCCGTGCCCTTCCGGACTTCGTGATTTCTGCCCTGTTCCGCAGCTGCCTGAGCTCTGCGGGAGCCTGTAAAACGGCGATTATTTCCTGAACCTGCCATTTACATCACCTCCTCGCCGATGCTGCCGCTGTTCTGGGAATCGTAGATTTCTCTGTAGATCCCGCCGCGGTTCATGAGTTCCTCATGGGTTCCCCTTTCCACGATGCGGCCGTCATCCATTACTATTATCATATCCGCGTCTTCCACTGAGGATGTCCTCTGGGCGATTATGATCTTTGTGGTCTCAGGGATCTCCTCCCTGAAAGCCTTTCTGATGAGTGCGTCTGTTCTGGTATCAACGGCAGAGGTGGAGTCATCCAGGATGAGGATCTTTGGATGCTTCAGCAGAGCTCTGGCTATGCAGAGTCGCTGCTTCTGTCCGCCGGATACGTTTGTGCCGCCCCGGTCGATCATGGTGTCGTAACCGTCCGGGAACTGCTGTACGAACTCGTCTGCCTGAGCCAGCCTGCAGACGCGGATTATCTCCTCATCCGTGGCGTCCTTCTTGCCCCAGCGCATGTTGTCCCTGATGGTGCCGTGGAAGAGCACGTTCTTCTGCAGCACAACAGCCACGGAATCACGCAGGGTTTTCAGGTCGTAGTCCCTGACATCTGTGCCGCCCACCAGAAGCTTGCCTCCTGTAACGTCGTAGAGTCTCGGGATCAGCTGTATAAATGTGCTCTTGGAAGATCCGGTTGCTCCGATTATTCCCACCGTTTTACCGGAAGGGATAGTCAGTTCGATGTCGTCCAGGACTTCGTTTCCGTGGTTGGAATATCTGAAATTCACATGGTCGAATACAATGCTTCCGTCCTTCACTTCCGTGATGCCGTTTTCCGGAGACTCCAGGGAGCCCTCGTGATCCAGCACTTCCACGATACGTTTCGCGGACTCTGCAGCCATGGTTATCATCACAAAGATCATGGACAGCATCATTACCGACATGAGGATCTGCATGCCGTAGGTGATCAGCGCGGACAGCTCGCCGGTGCTGAACTCCGAACCTTTGGTATTTACGATTATGAGGGCGCCGAAGAAGCTGATCAGCATCATTGCCACATAGACGAAGAATGACAATGTGGGGAAGTTCATGGCTATGAGCTTTTCCGCCGCTGTGAAGTCCTTCCTCACGTCCTCAGATGCGGCGTGAAACTTTTCGATCTCATGATCTTCCCTGACGAAGGCCTTCACGACTCTGATGCCGCTGACGTTCTCCTGAACGCTGTTGTTCAGAGCGTCATATTTCCTGAAGATCCTCCTGAATATCGGCATAGCCTTGAAGATTATGCCGAAGAGTGCCAGCAGCGCCACCGGGATCATCACGATGAAGATCATGGACATCCGGACGCTCTGGGTAAGGCTCATGGCCACAGCAAAGATCATCATCAGCGGAGTTCTCACCGCGATCCTGAGGATTATGCCGTATGCATTCTGAACGTTGGTCACGTCGGTGGTGAGCCTTGTCACCAGAGAACTTGCTGAAAATCTGTCGATGTCCAGAAAAGCGAAATCCTGAACCTTGAAGAACAGGTCCTGACGGAGGTTCTTCGCAAATCCCGTGGATGCGGTTGCCGCCGTCACTCCGGACATGGTTCCGAATAACAGGGACAGCAGCGCCAGTATCAGCAGCGCCACAGCATCCTTTACTATAGGTGTCATCGAAGCCCCGGACATGGAGTCGATGACATCCGCCATCAGCAGCGGCAGCAGGCATTCCATTACAACTTCCAGCCCTACGAAGAGCGGAGCCAGGAATGAATCCTTCTTGTACTGCCTCACACTGCCCAGCAGAGCGGATACAATGTGTTTCATATATCTTTCCTTCCTCTCTTAAATATTTCACCGTACGAATAACATACCCGTCGTACACTGTTTGAAAACTTTAGTATTTTACGCCGGTGGAAAACAGCTTTCCTCCCGGCGGCCGACCAAACAGGCCTGTAGAAAATTAAAGGCGTCGGGCATTGACAGCCCGACGCACATCCGATTTTTTACAAGTTTAACATAAAACCTTGAAAAAGTATACCGACCCAAGGGTCATTTTTTGTGAAGTTTCTGTGAAGAATTAATATATTACTACCGTTGTGTTCACCGGCACATTGTTGTAGAGCCACTGGATATCGGCCGGCAGCATCCTCAGGCATCCGTGGGAGATAGGGAATCCCACCCTGCCGTCCTTGATCTTCGTGGAATTCGGATAGAAGAGAACACTGTGGAAAGCGTATCCCGTACCCGGATAGAATCTCATAACCGGTTTCACGGTGTATTTGCTGGTGGTCCAGCCGGCACTCTCTTTTCTGGTGATGTAAGTCACCCCGGTAGGCGTGGACGTTCCCGGAGCGCCGGAACCGATGCGCATGGTCTTTACCAGGCTCCAGTTTCCCTTGCTTCCGGTGAATACGTTGACCTTCTGGGTATGGAGATTTGCCCAGAGCAGATATCCGGTCTTACTTCCGTATCCGTTGCCGTTGACGAAGTTCGTCTTCGTCTCCGTGCTGTAGTCGATGTTGTAGGATGTGGTGTAATTGCCGTTATATACGCAACTCACCCCGTAGCTCACTGTTTTTGCCCCTGTGCTGGTGGCATAATGAGACGGCTTGTAATTGATCACAGTCACCGGAGCCTGAGCGAAGAGATGATATGTCTCTCCCGTTGACGGATCGCTGACCGAGAGCTCAAATCCCAATGAGTGAGTCAGAGCCATATCCTTTGTATATATCAGTTTTCTGTGGAATGTGGAAGTCGTTCCGCTGGTTATCAGCTTGTCAGAGCTGGTATATCCGTCCGCCACGGCATTGTCGTAAAACCACTCTGCGTAGCAGGTTACAGGTGTGTCCACATTTTCAACGATGACGTCTGCATCCACAGGACTGCCCTCAGTCATCGGATGAACGTTGATCTTGATGACTGCGTTCTTCAGAGTGTATCTGACACGGGAACCGTCCCAGAGCTGTCCCGTCTGAGTGCCTGTCGAAGTGTCAGTCCCGGAGTTTCCTGTCTGATCTTCGGATCCGTCAGTATCAGCCTGGCCGTCTTCTGTATTTCCGGCAGGTTCAGCAGGATCTGCGTCTCCGCTCTCTGCAGGAGCCGTCTCGCCGGTTCCGTCAGCACCGGACTTGCCGTCGGCATCTGCATCATTCCCGCTGCCGGAATCCGCATCTGCTTTTCCGTCAGTTCCCTGAGCTGCAGTTTCATCCGTGTTCCCGGCCTGTTCCACAGGCTTTGTGGCTTCAGCCGGGCCGGCTTGTTCTGCAGGCTGCTGGGTTTCAGCCGGCTCAGCCTGTTCTGCAGGTTCTTCCGTTTCAGCCGGTTCCGTGCTGCTCTGAATGTCCTCAAGTGTGTAGAGGATCTTTATGAACTCAGCTCGCGTTATATTTCCGAAGGGCCTCAGCTGTGACCATTCGTCGCCGGTTATCACGCCCATCTCCACGAGCTTTGCCGCAGCAACGGCATAATCCCCCTCCATGGCTCCGGTATCATAAAACCTGTCCAGATAGTCGGACGGATTTATGTTCGACGTTTCAAAGCCGTAAGCATCCACAAACGCCTTGAAGACCTGCTGTCTCGTCACATACTGGTTCATGGCGATACTGCCGTCCTCAGGCAGGAATCCCGCTTCGGCAGCTATAGCCGCATACCTGTAGTACCAGGCATCCTCATCCGTACCGGTATATCCCCTGGTATAAAACTGCAGATTCTGAGCCCTGACCAGCATTACCGCCATCTCGGCTCCCGTCACCGGCCGGTCCGGGGTCAGCTTCGAATCGCTGCCGTTCAGTATCCCCTCGTTTACGGCCCGCTCCAGGTTCTTGTAGCACCAGTGCCCGTTCACGTCATTGTAGTCCGAGATGGACACCGCAGACGCGGACAGGCTCATTGCGGACATCATTAAAACGCCCAGTCCGCAGGCGAGCAATTTTCTGAAAACTCTCTTTTTCATTCTCTTTCTCCTGAAATGCCGCAGCTCCGGCCTGGGAGAAACACCTCAGTTCTGGTGGCTCACCAGCTCGTACTCGTTGAAATAGCGATAGTACGGGCAGTCACGGAACGTGTCCGTCATGAACTTGTAGGTCTCATCCTCATCCAGATCGATGTCGCAGACATTCGCCTGAAAATACTCATCAAAAATATAATATTGGCATGTTTCGCAGTTCGACTGTCTCTTCTTTGCCTTACCGCCGTTCCTGCCAACACTGTTAGTCTTATTTTCTTCCATTTTTGCCTCTATGCGTATTACAATTCATCGTAAAAATATTAAATTATTATGAAAATTATAGCAGATTCCCGCTTTCACCCGCAAATTTCTCAGCCCGCCATGGTGAAGGCCTTGTAGACGATGCTCCAGGCGCACCATACCAGGGACAGCGCCATCACCGTGTTGATCGTCCTGTAGTGCCGGTCAAAGAGATGCTTCAGCCTGACTCCCGCAAAGAGCCACACCAGATTCGCCGACGGCCCCGTAAAAGGCAGGAACAGCCCCATTGCCAGAAGTGCAAGGAACGAGTCATTGTATGGCAGGACGTAACTTCCCATGGTGGTTACGCAGAATATCATGATCTTCACATTTCCCATCTGGATCAGAAAGCCCGTCTTGAAATTGCAGTCCTCACGGCTGTTGTCCGCCCCCACTCCGGAGCTGCGGAACACCTTCCAGGCCAGGTAGAGCATGTAGGCCGCACCCGCTATGGACAGCACCCGCACGTAGGTTCCCAGCGCCGTGCCGAGAAAATACGCTATGAACACGCTTACCAGGGACAGAAACGCGAAGCCGCTGAAAAGGCCTCTCCACTGTCGCAGCGCCGCGCGGTGTCCGTAGCGCATGGCAGCGTACAACGAACACAGATTGGCAGGTCCCGGAGTGATCATCGAGACGAAGCAGTAGAATAAAAATGTTGGTATGAGACTTGCCGGCATGGACTTTCCTCCCTACAGTTGAGTGTGTCACCACTTTATCACATTTTCGGCTGAAAGGGATGTTTTTTCCGAAGTACTAATACATTGTTCCTCCGGAAGACAGTACCCCTGCTCCTAAGTCTCGAAATAATGCGGACGGACCCAGCCCGACTGCCCGATGCCATTCCGTCCGTTTCAGCTATTTCCCAGTTCACCTCCCCGCGGACGGAATTACCAGCACGCTTGACATGTTGCGTCTGATTTTCGGTGAAACGAAATCAAAAATCGATTTTCACCGAAAATGCACTGCACTGGATCACCGATACAAGAGTTGAATTTTCCAAAGTGTCGCATCTATGTAACAATATGGAATTTTGCTGGCATAATTTTGCAGTCTATTATGGTAATTCATTCATATATTACCATAAATGTTTTTTTCTGACTCGTGTGTCGGTGTAGACAAGAGGAGATTTTCGGTGAAAAACAAATATCGCGCGCATTTCACCGAAAATAGCCGGAAACCGGAAATCGGAACTGTCAATACTTCCAAAACAAGACCTGATTGGTAAAACAACACCCGGTCGATAATGTAAGGTTATCATCTACGAAGAATAAAAAATGCGTGCTTTCCGCCGAAAACCATGTAAAATCAGATTATGCAGGTGGCTGTTCACTTGCAGAACATAAAGGAAAAATGCGCGAAGCGCGCATCATTGATACCATACGGGAGAAAGACATGAGACTTGAATTTACAAAAATGCACGGCTGCGGCAATGATTACGTCTATGTGGACGGGGGCAGGTTCCGGATTCCTCCGGCGGACAAGCCGGACATCGTGCGCCGGCTCTCCGACAGGCATTTCGGCATCGGCGGGGACGGGGTGATCTTCATAAATCCGGCACCGGATGACACCTGCGACTTCGAGATGGAGATGTGGAACGCGGACGGCACCCGCTCCGAGATGTGCGGCAACGGGATCCGCTGCGTAGCGAAATACGTCTACGATTACGGGCTCACTGACAAGACCGAAGGGCTCACGATCCAGAGTGCCGGCAGCAACAAATACCTGAAACTGAGTCTGACGGATGAGCCGGATCCCCGGTTCGGGCGCAGAGTTGTGGAAACCGTAAGGGTGGACATGGGGGCTCCGAAGCTTCTTCCCGCTGAGGTCCCTGTTAATCTGCCTGACGCCGACCCGGACAAGCCTGTGATCTCAGTTCCCGTCGAGGCTGAGGGCCGGACCTTCCGGATGACCTGTGTTTCCATGGGCAATCCCCACGCCGTGATCTACCTGCCGGAGGACGAAAATCTGGGCACGTTCCCAATCGAAAAGTAC
>JAIKWW010000010.1 GCA_024684465.1 Clostridia bacterium
TGTTGCTATGCGATCTTGATGGAGCGGTTAAGAAATAATAGGGGGCTTTGGGGTAAGTTTGTTGATGTGTAAAACTGGCATGAGATATAAAGGCCGGAGAAGTATGCAGGCAGGGAAGCATTCTTTGGCTCTGTGACTGACTGCTATCAGCCGTGTGAAGCAAAGTATAAGAGGACCCGGGCACTTCTGGAGCAGCTTCAGGGGAGCGGAATCAGTATCAGCATAGCCACCAAGTCCGATCTGGTCCTCAGGGATCTTGACTTAATCAGGACATTTCCGAATGCCAGGGTCTCTTTCTCCATTAATACACTGGACGAGGATTTTCGCAAGGAGATGGACCGGGGTGTCAGCATAAAGAGACGTCTGGAAGCCATGAAGCAGTTTTATGAAGCCGGAGTACAGACAACCTGTTTCATTTCACCGATTTTTCCGGGTATCACAGACCCGATTGAAATCATCGAACAGGCAAAGAAACAGTGCAACCTCGTCTGGCTGGAGAACCTGAACCTTCGGGGAGACTACAGAGTACGTATTCTGGAGTGGATCCATGAACACCATCCGGAGCTGGATGATCTTTACCATGAAATATACAGCAAGAAGAGCCGTGAGTACTGGACTGAGTTTGATCAGAAGATGAGGGAGTATACCGCGAGGGAGTCCATGCCATATATGCGTGATGATGATCAGCATCGTTCGGAATTTGGAGATCCTCCTGTTGTTGTAAATTATTTTTATCATGAAGAAGTGAAAAAATCGGCGAAGAAAAAGCAAGATTGATTTGAGAAAGTGAGGTGACTTCCATTGCACGATATATGGAACCCGTGGCATGGCTGCAGAAAGTGCAGTGAGGGCTGCCGGAACTGCTACATGTATTATCTGGATTCTCTGAGAGATAAGGACGGATCTGAAATATACAGGACAAAAGCAGGGTTTAAATATCCGCTTTCCAAATACCGTGACGGAACATTTAAGGTGAAAAGAGGAGAAATGATCCGGGTTTGTATGACTTCAGATTTCTTTCTGGAAGAAGCGGATCTCTGGCGCGATGAAGCCTGGCAGATTATACGTCAAAGATCTGATGTGAAGTTCTTTCTGCTGACAAAACGGCCGGAACGCGTGGCAAATCATCTTCCGTGGAACTGGGGTGATGGCTGGGAAAACGTAATGTTTAATGTTACCTGTGAGAATCAGAAGAGAGCTGATGAACGGATCCCGATCCTGCTGGAGCTGCCGTTTAAGCACAAAGGGATCATGTGTGCTCCCTATATCGGTCCGGTGAGCATTAGAAAATATCTCCCTGCGGGTCAGATCGAACAGGTTCTTTGTGACGGAGAAAACTACGGAGGTGCCCGCCCGTGTCATTATGAATGGGTAAAGTCGCTGAGGGATGAATGCGTAGCGTATGATGTAACGTTTGTATTCTGCGGCACCGGACGTAGATTTGTGAAGGACGGAAAGCTTTATAAGTTGGAAGGAAGCATTCAGAGTGAGCAGGCGTACAAATCAGGTCTCAGTTTTGAAGGAAGGCGGATGGAATGGCACCTTACCGATGAATGGGGATATCCGCTTGATGAGGAAGGACTGTACAAACCGTATTTTGGAGAACGTTGCACGAATTGCGGAATGAGGCTTATCTGCAATGGATGCAGCAGATGTGGAAAGTGCGGAAGCAAGTGAGATTATATACTGAATCACGAATCGTTATCGTGTCTGCGGGCATTGGGAAAAATCCCGATGTCCGCATTTTTGCCTGAAAGTCAGAAAATTGGCGGGGAAATCTCCTTTGAACAGTAGTATGAGAGAATGACGGACTTAGAGAAAAAGCAGTTCATGAGGATGTTCATCGAGAGTATTGAACTGTATCCGGAAAAGATGGAAGATTACTATCGGATCAAAGATGCAGAAGGTGATAAAGCGGATGGTTTTGAAAAAGAACGACATAAGTGAACATAAAGACTACCTTGAATATGCCAGAGGGTGTACAGTAAGTCGCGAGTTTTATTTATTTTACATGGATTTTACATAAAGGTATCCATACATTTTACTTTCAGACGATATTCTGATAAGCGGTTAAGCTGAAGCGGGAGAAGAAAGGAATTTGTATGGATATTTTTAATGTACTGAATATGATAGGCGGCCTGTCTCTGTTTTTATACGGAATGAGCATGATGGGCAATGAACTGTCGAAGATGGCAGGTGGAAAATTAGAGTTTATTCTGGAGAAGCTTACCTCAAAAAGGATATTTGCAGTATTGCTTGGCGCAGGAGTAACGGCAGTTATTCAATCATCATCTGCAACAACTGTTATGGTAGTCGGATTTGTGAATTCGGGCATTATGAAGCTGAATCAGGCTGCAGGTATCATTATGGGGGCAAATGTTGGAACTACGATAACATCATGGATGCTTTCGCTTACAGGAATCGAGGGAACCACGATCTGGCTCAGGATGTTAAAACCCTCATCATTTTCGCCTGTATTAGCGGCGATAGGTATTATTCTGGTTATGTCCAGCAAGAAAGAATCCAGAAAAAAGGATGCAGGTGGAATCTTACTTGGATTTTCGATTCTCATGTTTGGGATGGAAACAATGAGCGGAGCTGTGTCCGGGCTTGCAGATAATGCTTCTTTTACAAGAATGATGACAGCTTTTCAGAATCCGATTCTGGGAATGGCTGTTGGTGCAATTCTGACGGCAGTAATTCAGAGTTCATCTGCATCGGTCGGTATTTTGCAGGCACTCTGTTCTACCGGAGCAGTGCATTATTCAGTAGCACTCCCAATTATTATGGGGCAGAATATTGGAACCTGTGTGACCGCTATTATTTCATCTGTTGGTGCCAGCAAAAACGCACGCCGCTCGGCAATGATTCATTTATATTTTAATCTTATAGGAACTGTGTTTTTTATGGTTGTATTCTATTCTTTGAATACAGTTATAGATTTTGTTTTTTTGGATAAAGCCGCCAATGCAGCAGGGATAGCTGTGATTCACAGTTTATTTAACATTGGTGCGACAATACTTCTTTTCCCATTTGCGGATAAACTTGTAAAGCTGGCTGAACTGACGATACCGGATAGTGCAGAAGAGCCGGAGTTAAAAAGGGATTCCGTAATTATTGACGAGAGATTCGTGGACAGACCGGCATTTGCAATGGAACTGTGCCGCGGAAAAGTAAGAGAGATGGCGGAGTATTGTAAAAAATCTATCGTCTTATCACTTGAAGCCTTATTAGAATATGACAGGAAAAAGGTTAAGGAAGTCACAAGACTTGAAGCTTTAATTGATAAGTACGAAGATGCCATTGGGTCATATCTTGTAAAAGTATCAAGTAAGAATATTTCAAAAGCAGATAGCCAGAGTATGTCTGTCATTCTACATAGTATCAGCGATTTCGAAAGAATTTCAGATCATGCTTTGGAGATTGTCAAATCCGCAGAGGAAATAAAAGATAAAGGCTTAACGTTCAAGAAGGAGCAGCTCGGAGAAATGGAAGCTCTTTGTAGAGCCGTCAACGATATATGTACATTAACAATCGACAGCTTTTGCAGAAATGATGTAAACTCAGCTGCCCGTGTAGAGCCTCTTGAAGAAGTTATTGATACGATCTGCAAGACTATTAAGGAGAATCATATCAACAGACTGAAGGAGGGTGAGTCTACGATTGAGATGGGCTTTATTCTGGGTGATGTATTGACCGGGTTGGAGCGGGTATCTGATCATTGTTCAAATATTGCAGTTGAAATGATAACAATTTTAGATGATGATTATAATACGCACGACTATTTTAAAAACTTATCCAGTGAAGACAGAAAGAGATTCAACAGAGAATATGAAGAACTGATTAAGCAGTATCCTGTCAGGAAGAATGAACCCGAAATGTCCAGGGTCGCACAATAGGAGAGATTAATGGCGCTTATTTACATAATTGAAGATGATGACAGTATAAGGGAAATTGAAGAGCTTGCACTTATAAATGCAGGACATAAGGTATCAGGTTTTTCATGCGCAAAAGAGTTTTATGACAATATGAACGATATGATTCCGGATTTATGCTTAGTGGATATAATGCTTCCGGACGAGAGTGGCAATGAAATAGTAAAAAAGCTCAGAAAGAATCCTGAAACAAGGAAGCTCCCCGTGATTATGGTTACAGCCAAAACAACAGAGCTTGATCTGGTCAGGGGAATTGAGGATGGTGCAGATGATTATATTAAGAAGCCCTTTTCGATCATGGAACTGATCTCCAGGGTGAAGGCTCTGCTTCGCAGAACTCAGGCTGAGGATATAAAAGAACTGCAACTGGATGAACTGATCATAAATAATGAAAAACATGAGGTCACGATCAGCGGAAATCATGTAGAGCTGACCTATAAGGAGTATGAGTTCCTGTCTTTTCTCGTATTTAATAAAGGAATCGTATTGAAGCGTGACACTATCATGGAACGGGTATGGGGCTCTGATTACGAGGGCGAGTCAAGAACTATAGATATGCATGTAAAAACTCTTCGTCAAAAGTTAGGGGATTACGGCAGTAGAATCAAGACCGTGAGAAATGTAGGATATGTAATCGAATGAAAATAAGAATAAATATAAGACTTGTTGGAATTGCGATACTGGCAATTATTGCAACAGTTATTGGAATTACAATTATATATTACAATCTTTTCGTGGGTCAGGTGCAATCGGATCTGTCTGTCAGTGCGAAACTCCTGAAGGATACGCAATATTTCGAATCAGCAGATATTGATACAGATAAGATTGATTTATCCACCGACTTGGATGAGCTGCGTGTAACCTGGATCGATAAAGATGGAACTGTTTTATACGACAATGATGCTTCAGCAGAGTTGTTGCAAAATCATTTTGACAGACCGGAGATTCAGGGAGCTTTTGAGCATGGCGAAGGGGAAACGATCAGAAGATCAGATACCATGAATGAGGATACTTTTTATTATGCGCTGCGCCTGGATAATGGAACGGTTCTTCGTGTTGCTACCAATGCACAGAGTATTTGGGCGGTATTCATATCGGCCATACCGATAATTCTATTGATCGTTCTTTTGATTATTGCAATTTGCGTAGCGATTTCCCGTATGCTCACGAAGCAGCTTTTAAGACCGATAGAGATGATGGCTGAGAATTTGGAAAATGCTGATTATGAATCGCCGTACAGGGAATTGGATCCGTTGGCAGAAATGCTTCTCACCCAGCATACAGATGTTTTATCTGCGGCAAAAGCCAGACAGGATTTTACAGCTAATGTTTCACACGAACTTAAGACACCGTTGACCGCTATCTCCGGTTATGCCGAATTGTTAGAGGGCGGAATGGTTGGTGCGGAGCAGCAGAATCATTTTTATCAGGAGATCAGAAAGAATGCAGACAGATTACTTGCGCTGATAAATGACATCTTGAGGCTCTCAGATCTAGACAGAAAAGATCCTGAGTTGCATTTTACAGAGGTTGACTTATTTGAGACCGCTTCAGAATGTATGGAAGCCTTAGCTGTTAGTGCCAGGCAAAGAAATGTGACATTAGAGCTTGAGGGGAAACCTGCTTTTGTTCGCGGGAACAAAGATATGCTCAAAGAGTTGGTTGAAAATCTGAGCCAGAATGCAATCAGATACAATAATCCCGGTGGCAAGGTAAAGATTTCTGTGGGGAGAATAGATGGGCGGATTGCGCTTACGGTAAGGGACAATGGAATAGGCATACCGGCTTCTGAACAGCAGCGAATCTTTGAAAGGTTTTATCGTGTTGATAAAAGCAGATCGAGAGCTACCGGTGGAACAGGACTTGGACTTGCCATTGTCAAGCATATCGTTGAGATACACGATGCCAATATAGAGCTGGATAGCGCTCCGGGAGTAGGAACCACGATATCAGTATTGTTTTAGGAGATCATACGAACCTGTGAAAAAGTCTGTAATTACGACTTCCTGTGATTTACCTGTTAATTGACACACAGAATCAACAGCTTCTGTGATATGCTGAATATAGTAAACTATCTTTTACAAGAGTCAAGATGGCGGAATTTCTTGGAGAATCCGGTGAAGTATGCGCTATTGAGAAAAGAACGGTGAAAACAGGAATTATTGGTGCAATGGAAGAAGAAGTCAACTCCCTCAAAGAAACACTTACTGATCCAAAAGCAACCACCATTGCCGGCATGGAGTTTATTGAAGGTAAGCTGGATGGCGAGGATGTGGTCATAGTCCAGTGCGGCATGGGCAAGGTGAACGCCGGGATCTGTGCAAATACGCTGATCAATAATTTCGGATGCACGAAAGTCATTAATACCGGTGTTGCCGGATCTCTCGACAATCAGATCGATATCGGTGATATTGTCGTTTCGGTGGACGCTTGTCAGCATGACTTTACTGTAGAGGACATAGGGTTTGAAAAAGGGGAGATCCCGTATACAGGTCTTTCTGCGTTTCCTGCGGACGAAACAATGCGGAAGGAAGCTGTAGAGGCCGTACATGAGGCTGCGCCTGATGTTCAGGCTTTCGAAGGCAGAGTATGTACGGGTGATCAGTTTATTTCCTCAAAAGAGCAAAAGGAAACGATCACGTCAGATTTCGGAGGAATGTGCTGTGAGATGGAAGGCGGCGCAATTGCACAGGTATGTTATTTAAATGATACTCCATTTGTCATTATCCGTGCTATTTCCGATAAAGCCGATGATTCTGAAGAAATGAACTATGAATTGTTTAAAAAAGATGCTGCTGAGCATTGTGCTTCCGTTGTCCGCTATATGATCACTCATTAGCAGGCTCCGCGTAAGGTGTTAATTATGGATATTCGACATAACTATATTGAAAAAGGCCGGGGTGAGCCCCTGATCCTGCTTCACGGCAACGGTGAAGACTGCAGTTATTTTCAGAGGCAGATCGATGAGTTCTCAAAACTCTTTCACGTATATGCGGTGGACACACGGGGACACGGCAGGACTCCCAGAGGGGAACGGCCTTTTACCATACGGCAGTTTGCAGAGGATCTGCTCGGTTTTATGGATGAACACCAGATTGAAAGGGCGCATTTGCTCGGCTTTTCGGACGGTGGAAATATTGCCATGATATTTGCCATGACACATCCCGACAGGGTAAACCGCCTGATCCTGAACGGAGCGAATCTGGATACAGGAGGCGTGAGCCCGTTTACCCAGATCCCCATCGAGATCGGCTACAGGATCGCAAAGATATTTGCCGGAAAAAGCGAGACAGCCAGGCTGAAAGCCGAGATGCTGGGACTGATGGTCAACGATCCTGATGTGAAAGCAGAGGAACTTTCCGGGATAAAGGCGAAGACTCTGGTAATTGCCGGTACAAAAGATATGATCAGAGAAGAACACACCAGGAAGATCGCAGAGGGGATTCAGGATTCCAGGCTCGTATTCATCCCGGGGGATCACTTTATTGCTAATAAGAACCCTGAAGAGTTCAACCGGGCTGTGCTGGATTTTCTGAAATGAAGCAGGCTGCCGGAAGGGCAGATCGATCCGGACGATCCGAAGAGCGAAAAATGAGTAAATGGAATTGTTTGAGGATCACAGGTAAGCTATAATCACCTTAGTTGTTTTTTAGAAGGGTGGTTTAGCATGAAATTTAGTAACAAAATATTATCTGTGTTTTTATCTTTTGCAATGTCGTTTTCGGTGGTACCGGTGCTTAACGGCAGTGCAGCGGTGTATGCGGCTGTGTACGCGGAAGACGGACAGATCCTGATCGACAAATACGGTGCTTACAGCGCAAGTATGACGGCGGAAGATAAGATAAGGCTCAAGAGTATTGCGGTCGGCAAGGTTGAGGCAAGCCTGCTGGATGCATTGAAAGGATGCCCCGATAATGCAGATGATCTGCGGTCAGCTGCTGATATGATCTTCAAGGCGATCATGAGAGATGACGGAGGGAAGAGCGCAGGCTTTTGCTTCCTCGGAGAGGGCATGCTGGGGGCCATGAAGCGTTGCTGCATGAACAACAGGCCGGAGACGGTTTTAGAGGAACTGCGGGAAAATGCGGAATGGATCGTCGGTGAAATAGAAAAGAATGACGCTCCTGCGAGTCTTGGCCTGGGAACGATAGGTTCGGCACTGCAGGATGCAGGAGGTGAAACCTTAAAGATCGAGGAACTCAGCGAAGATATAGCGCCTGTAGTAAATATGTTTTCTGAGGCGAGCGTGGCAAAGAGCCCGGAAAAAAGTGTGGGCATGGGGACTCTCGGCCAGGGGATGATCGGAGCTATGAAGCGCTGCTACATTAACAACAAGGAGATTCCGGATGACATGCGGGAAACCGCGGCATGGATCGCCGGCTGGATTGTGAGAAACAGAGCTGCAGCAGCTACAGGTCTGGGTAAGATCGGGGCGGCGCTGATGGACAGCATAGGCGAGACCGGAAAAGAGTACAGATCGTATGTGACGCCGGTTGTCAATGCGTTTGCTTCAGATGGCGGAACAAAAGGAGAAGGTCTTGCAATTCTCGGCCAGGGGATGGTCGGTGCTATGAAGCGCTGCTACATCAACAACAAGCCGATACCTAATGATCTGCAGGATGTGGCAGAATGGATAGTTGATGAGATCGGGGACAACGACTCAGAGGCTGCCGTGAGTCTGGGCAAGATCGGAGCGGCGCTGATGGATGGCATAGGCGAGACCGGAAGGGATTTCAGAACATACCTGGAGCCGGTGGTAGAGGCGTTCTCAACAGCCGGAGCGGCAAAGGCAGAGGGCCTGGGAATCATGGGTCAGGGGATGGTCGGTGCTTTGAAGCGCTGCTACATCAACAACAAGCCGATACCTGATGACATGCAGGAAGTGGCGGAGTGGATCGCCGATGAGATCGGAAATGACAACGCCGGAGCTGCAGCCGGTCTGGGCAGGATCGGGGCAGCGCTGATGGACGGCATAGGCGAGACCGGAGAAGAGTACAGATTGTATGTGACGCCGGTTGTCAATGCGTTTGCTTCAGATGGTGGAAAAAAAGGAGAAGGTCTTGGAATTCTCGGGCAGGGGATGGTCGGTGCCATAAAGCGCTGCCACATCAACAACAAGCCGATACCGGACGAAATGGTGGAAGCTGCTGAATGGATCACCGGCGAGATCGGGAATGACAGCGCCGGAGCCGCAGCTGGCCTGGGCCAAATCGGTGCTGCGCTGATGGACGGCATCGCGGAGACCGGCGGTGATTACATGTCGTACATGCAGCCGGCGGTCGAGGCGATGGCACCCGGGGACTCCTCGAAAGCTGAAGGCCTCGCTATCCTTTGCAATGCCATAGCAGGTGTCACAAAGAGATGCTATATGGACGATAATACTCATACTGTGCCGGATGGTATTCAGGAGGCGGAAACCCGAATCCTCGGCTGGATCGAGTCGAAGGAGCCGGGGAAAAGCAGAGCCCTGGGGATAATGGGCAGCGGGCTGTTGGCGTCTATTCAGAGAAATCCGGCGCTCAGTGAAGATTTTAATGATGCTGCAGATATGATCGTGAATGAGATCGAAGCGAATCCCGCAGGAAAGAGCGAGGGGCTGGCCAGAACAGGTGAGCAGATGCTGAATCTCATCATCAGGGTGGATCAGATCCAGAGTCAGCAGGCAGATCCTGATGATCTGTACGGTCAGTCAGACAGTGATCTCAAAGACGTACTTTATGAAGTAACAGACAAGGTTGTGGAAGCCATTGAGGATAACTCGGCCGACAAGAGCTGGATCGCCGGACCGGAAACGGATTCTGAAGAAAACTGGGGCGTAGGATCTGTGGGACAGGAGTTGATGCGTGCTGTGGTAGAGCACTCCCAGTATGCAGATGATCTGTATGCCGCAGGAAATCTGATCTTCGAGGCGTTCGATGACAATCCGGCGTCTAAGAGCAAGGGAATCACCCAGATAGGAAAAGCTCTGACATCCCGGATTTCCGAACATCCCGGACTGGCAGATGAACTCTGTGATGCGGCTGACACGCTGTTTGACGCGATAAGGAAAAATGCCCCCGGAAAAAGCATGGGCATAGCCATCACAGGAGAGTCTCTGCTCGGAGTCATGGCCGGGAAACCGGAGCTTGCAGATGACTTCCTCAGTACAGCAACTGCATCTATCAGAAGCATACAAATGATCACTGAGAAGGAGCAGGAAAAGGATGATCCTTCCCGAACCTCCGGCGGTGGAGACAAAGGCCTGCCGGGAGTGAACCAGCAGAAAAACAGCATTGTAACCCGGAGCCTCACGGACGGAAGCATAACCGTTTCTCCGGACAGTGCCGCCGAGGGAGAGCCTGTCACCCTGACGGCAGTTCCGGATGTCGGATACAGGCTTGCGGATCTGAAAGTGAAGAGTGCCGGCAGCGGAGAGACAATAGAGCTCACAGACAAGGGTGACGGTGTTTACAGCTTCCTGATGCCGGGGAATGCAGTCACGTTCGAAGCGTCATTTGAACTGCTCGTAAAGCCTGAGGGAAATGAGTGGTATTCCGAAGGCGTGGCCTACGTCCTTTCCCGCGGGATAATGCAGGGCACGGACAGAGGTTTTGAACCGGGTGCCACAGCCAGCCGCGTACAGATCGCGCAGCTTCTCATGAATCTGGACGGTACGAAACCAAAGGGCAGCACTGCGGTATTTTCGGACGTTTCGCCGGATGACTGGTACGCAGAAGCTGTGACCTGGATGGTTGAAAACGGCATCGCTAAGGGACAGGGCTCTTCTTTCGGAGCGGGTGATTTCATTTCCCGGGAAGATCTGGCGGTAATGCTCCGGAATTATGCCGGTTATAAGGGTTATGATATTACCGTTCGCGGCAGCCTGGAGAGCTTTCCTGACGTGGAAAGCGTGAGCGGTTATGCCCGGGAAGCCCTGGAATGGGCGGTTGGCGCAGGCCTGATCGACGGCACCACAGACGCATCGGGCAACACTGTCATAGATCCCCGGGGCAATGCGACCCGTGCCCAGATTGCTGTTATCATCGAGAGGTTCTGCAAAACAGTTGCGAAGTAAATGATGTCAGGCTCTTTTGAAAAAGGGCTATAGGACAAAAAGTGTTGGGAAAACGGCTGAATCCATTGAAGACAGATGGATTCAGCCGTTTTAAGATCGTTTCGGAAGTTTTTCACCGGACAAAAGGTGGGGTTACCTGATAAACAGTGTTGAAAAATGCGTTTGCTTATTACATTCGATACCGGGATACCTCACTCGCCCCGGCTCTTCATCACCAGCACGTAGGCAGGTGGAAGGTTTCTGAACTCCCGCAGATAATTGGTGATGTTGAAATACTGTTCGAAAAAATGTCTTTTTACGAGGCTGTACTGGAAGGTGATGAACCGGCCCGCATCGCCCATGGCGGAAATCGTGGCTGTCAGTATCCTGTCGGAAACTTCCTCGGGCAGACTTGTGAAAGGCAGACCGGAAATGATATAGTCGGCGTGCTCAAAACCGTACTCATCAAGGTATGTTTCCACGTCTTCTGCATATCCGTGAATGATATGAACATTTTCCATATCACCGTATTTATTGTTAAGCTGGCGGCAGAAGTGCTCATTCTGTTCGATCAGTATGAGGGATGTATCGGGATTTTTTTCCGCCACCAGATGATTTGTGAAGGAGCCTGTCCCCGGACCGTATTCCACGATAACCTCGGCGGATGTGAAGTCTATGGGCTGCATCATCTTTCGCGAAAGACATTTGCCGCTGGGCGCGATCGCACCTATTCTGCGTGGATGTTTAAGATATTCAAATATAAAGCTCATAGGGGATACCGCCTTTCCCGGATTTACTCTGTCATAACGATCATATCAGCAACATATCAACAACAAGGCGCCTGTAAAAATAATAATGGCATTCGCCTTTTATTTATGAACATTTTTCATGTATAGTAAAATAATAACACGGTTAAAGCGATCGAGAGATAACTTTTGCCGAATACGGCGCAGAATCTTTCGAACGGATATTGACGGAGGAAAAAATGGAACTGAAAAAACTGGAACACAAACTGACTGTATGCAAGGTGGAGGATCTGTCTACTGTTGATATGACAGCTGAACTGTTCTTTATAGGGAAAACAGATGAAGAAATCTCCCTTGTGTGCAAAACCGAAGATACGCCGGAAAAAACCACAGAGAGGGATGACGGATGGAAGGGATTCCGGATTCAGGGAGTGCTGGATTTTTCGCTGATCGGGATACTTTCCAGATTGTCCGGGATCCTCGCGGAACAGAAAATAGGGATATTCGCCGTATCCACGTACAACACTGATTATATCCTCGTGAAGGAAGAGAATTACGAACGTGCTTTGAAAGTGCTGGCTTCTGAAGGATATGAGATCGTTTAGCTCCGGGAATGTGGCGCGCACCTTGCGGCGGGCCTTGCTCTCGCTCTTGTCCTAAGTGTCGCCGTCGTAACTCCAGTAGGTCACAGTGATATTTATATTCATACAACGTATCATATGAACTGTTATCCGGGGGATTAAAATCTGTTGGATCCGGTGACGTTTTTTGTTGGTTTTCTGTATGAAATAAAGTAATATGAGTTTACAGAGTTGATGTTGTTTTGAAATATAACAGGAGGGTGATAGGATGACAATCACAACATTTAATCCGATGATCGTCACAAAAGATGCAGAGGCGACAATTGCCCTGTTTGAAGCTCTCGGATTTGAACGTCGTCACAAAAAGACCGGAATCAATGACAAGGATATCACTACCGTCCGCATGAGATATACCGGCGAGGACGGAAAGGTCTTTCACGTTGATATCTCACAGGCTCCGGTTGAGCAGGATATCCCTTCCATCCGCATGAACGTCAGGGACTTCGACGAGGCTCGTAAAATGCTTGAGGAAAAGGGCTTCAAGAATGCCCAGGGTGAAAGGATCACCGATACGGGATCTTCAAGATCCACGATGATGATCTCTCCGTCAGGTTTTACCATTACTGTAGCGGAACACATAAGTAAATAGAGCGCGGTTCCATCAGGGGGATGATACAGTTTCAGTCTGTTTCATCCCCTGCTTTTATTATCCGAACAGGTTAACAATCTTGTGGAATCTGACGATATTAAATGGTGTGAAGGATTTAGATCTGCAAGATTACTTTTATGATACTTCTGAAAGGTATCGTTTTTTGTTTCATTAATAAGATTTTTTAATACTTTTACGGGTCTTATGTTAAGATTTTATGCGTAGACTGTATAATTGTGAAAAATCATTAAGGAGGACTGACCGTGAACATATTGGCTAGTATAGAGAAATACGCGGACAGCCAGAGGGAACGAACTGCGTTTAAGTCCAGAACCGGAGAAATCACTTACGGGGAACTGTGGGAGAGATCCGGAAGACTGGCATCAGAGATAGAGAATCGTATGAGAGATAACAGGGATCCTGTAATCGTGTACGGTCACAAGGATCCCATGATGATAGTCTGTTTTCTGGCTTGCGTCAGAAGCGGCAGGGCGTACTGTCCGGTGGATATAAATACGCCGGCTGAAAGGATCGCCCAGATAGCAGAGACTATAGGCGAGCCGCTGGTTCTTACGGCGAACCGTTCATCTGCTGGTAACGGGATCGACATCAGCGAACTGCTTCAGGGCAGTGGACAGGTTATAGGATACGAAGAAATTCAGAATCTTCCGGAGGCGGGAGATTCTGTGACAAAACTGAAGCCATGTACCGGGGATGACGTTTTCTACATCATCTTCACTTCCGGCACCACAGGCAGGCCAAAGGGCGTCAGGATCACCACAGACAATCTGAACGGCTACCTGTCCTGGGCGGTGACTCTGGCGGGCGGCATAGAAAAGCAGTCTGTGTTTGTAAATCAGGCACCTTACTCCTTCGATCTGTCAGTTATGGATCTGTATCCGTGTCTGGCTGTGGGAGGGACGATCGTCTCCGTTGACAGCATGCTCCAGAAGGATAACAGCGAGCTTATGGAGTATCTCACCGGAAAGGGCGTAAATTACTGGGTTTCAACCCCGTCCTTTGCCAGCATCTGTCTGGCTGAGGACCGCTTTTGTGCGGAACTCATGCCGGAATTAAAGGGATTTCTCTTCTGCGGTGAGGTTCTGCCCTGCGGCACAGCTCACAGCCTCATAAAGAGATTCCCGGAGGCAAAGGTCATCAACACCTACGGTCCCACAGAGTCCACAGTCTGCGTTACGGAAATAGAAATAACGGAGGAAATGGCCGCAGGCAGCGAGCCTCTGCCGGTGGGCAAGCCAAGGCCCGGCACCCGGATAGAGCTGGACCCGGAAACTTCGGAGATAATAATAATCGGCGATACTGTGAGTCCGGGATACTACAAGGAGCCGGAGAAGACTGCAAAGGTCTTTTTCACGGCAGACTCGGAAAACCCGGGCGAAGGCTTCGGCGAAAACTCGGTATCCCGCGCATACAGAACGGGAGACAGAGGTCGTTTTGACGCCGGCGGAAACCTGTGCTGTGACGGCAGGATCGACAATCAGGTCAAGCTTCACGGCTACAGGATCGAAATCGAGGACATAGAGTCGAACCTGGCGGGCGTGCCCGGAGTCAGACGGGGCGCTGTGGCTCCCCGGATCAGCGATGGAAAGGTGGAAAGTCTCACGGCTTTTGTGATCCGCGAGGATGAAACCATTACTGACGATTATGCCGGACGCAAGTCGGTGCGCCTGGCTCTGAAGGAAAAGATGCCTTCTTATATGGTGCCGAAGAGGATAATCTTTGTGGAGGATCTTCCGGTGACCAACAACGGCAAGCTTGACAGGAATAAACTGAAGGAGATGGCGTAGATGCAGCTGTACGGAGAGAACATATTCTTCATCTGCCTTGTGGCTGCACTTATTCCTGCGTTCATTCTGGGCTATTTCGAAAAACCGCTGAAGCCGTACGGCATGGCAGCCACGGTCTTCTTCGTGGTTGCAGCCATGAAGGACAAGCCCCAGGCGCTGGTTTATCTGCTGGGCTTCGTGCTGCTGGAGTACCTGCTGGCACGGATCTATCTGAAGGCGATGTCCCTGGAAAAGAAACCCGGGATCACCTATCCGGCAGTGCTGGTCCTTACCATTCTGCCGCTGACACTGAACAAGATCCTGCTGGCGGTCAACGGAACCGCGGGCATTCTCGCCCTGATAGGCATCTCCTACATGACCTTCAAGGCGGCGCAGATAATAATAGAGATCCACGACGGCCTGATAAAGGAACTCAGGGCGGATGAATACTTCTATCTGATGCTCTTCTTCCCGGCACTGCTGTCGGGACCCATCGACAGAAGCCGCAGATTTCAGGAGGATATTCGACGCAGGATCCCACGGGAGGAGTATCTGGAGATGGCTTCGGCAGGAATATACAAGATCCTGCTGGGAATGGTGTACAAGATCGCGATCGCAGCCATTATCAATCTGGTGATGGATACATTCGGATCGGACCATACGCTGTCCTCCATTGCAATTTACTATTACACATACGGATTTTACCTTTTCTTCGACTTTGCCGGATACAGCCTTATGGCAGTGGGAACCGGATACCTGCTGGGCGTCAGGGTGCCTGACAACTTCAACAAGCCTTTTGTCAGCAAGGACATCCAGGAATTCTGGAACAGGTGGCACATCACCCTGTCCCACTGGCTCAGGGACTACGTCTTCTCGAGAGTAACCATGAATCTCATGAGAAAGCGACTGGTGAAGGACAAGCTGGTAATGGCGTCCATCGGACTCATGACCAACATGTTCCTCATGGGATGCTGGCACGGACTGACTTCGTATTACATCATTTACGGCCTGTATCACGGAGTGCTGCTGGTGCTGTTTGAGATCATCCGCAAAAAGTCGAAGTTCTACAAGAAGCATAAAAAGGAGAAGTGGTTCACGGCTGTTTCATGGCTTGTGACGATGCATCTCGTATTATTTGGTTTTTACATCTTCTCCGGAAGATTTACCGAAGATATAGCATATCTGTTATAATGCAGAGAATAAATAAAAAGGAGCAACAGAAATGAGAGAGAAATTACTTGATATTATTGAAGAATTATGCGGAGATGACATCGTAAAGGAAGATCCGGACATCGATCTTCTGGAGGAAGGCCTCATTGATTCCCTGGACTATATCGAACTGCTGCTGAAGATCGAAGATGCGTTCGGGCTTAAGATGTCTCCGTCTGAACTGACGAGAGAAGAGATGGCAACACCGAACAGGATAATCGAAGTTGTTGAGAAGCGACTGGCTTAGTCCCGATAAGGCGTACAGATGAGGAAGATAAGAGCGTTCGTGGCAGCGGTGCTGCTCATGGCGATATTTGTGGGCTCCGCTCACTGGATTTCCGGGTCTATGTCTCTACGTGTGGATAATGGCCGGTTCGGACCATGGTTCAATGCGTACAAAGATCTTTCCTACTCGGCTCTGTCTGAAAACATCGATCCGGACACAGTGCTGGTAATGGGATCGTCAGAGTTCCGGCACGGCAGGGATTCCAAATTTCATCCGATCAATGCTCTGAATACGGAGGATATGAATCTGATGATGATCGGGGGACCTGTCAACCAGATACTGTATCACAGCATTGCCCTGGGATCGCTGGAGCCGAAGCTGGAAAGCAGAAAAGTGGTGCTGCTGGTTTCACCGAACTGGTTCAAGAAGAAAGGCGTCAGTGCCGTCAACTACGGAGTGAGATTTTCGGAATCGGAATATATCCACTTTATGGAAAATCCGAATATCGGCAGTGACATCAAGCAGTACGTTGCTGGGAGAAGCGAGAAGCTCCTGGCGGACAATAACAAGTTCAACACGGAAGTGGGCATCATCGACAGATATCTGAATGAAGGTGATGACAGCTTTGTCAGCGAGTTCCTGTATGATGCGGAAAAGCTGATGGCAACAGACAGAGACCGGATCTCAACGCTGGCGGCTCTGCAGACGATCAGCCATCAGGATACGCTGGAACCGAGGGCTGAATCCATCAGCGACGAAGATTTTGAAGAGATGCTGGCTCAGGCGGAGCGTGTCAGTAAGAAGGCGTCGGACAATCCTCTGGATATTTCCGACAGATCCTGGAATAAAGTGATAAAAAAGACCTATGAAAACGACAAGGATGCATATCACAACAAGATCTATCCGGATTCACCGGAATTCGGGGATCTGGAGGCATTCCTCGGGGTATGCAGACAGACCGGGATTCAGGCCAAACTCATAATCATGCCGGTGAACGGAAAGTGGTTTGATTATGTGGGGACTGACCGGGAAAAACGCCGGGAGACCACTGACAAAGTGCTGAAGCTGGCTGAGGAATACGGCGCAGAAGCGGCGGATCTCACCACGCATGAGTACGATCCGTATATCACAATGGATGTGACACATCCCTGGAACATGGGCTGGGTGCTCATAGACAGAGAGATATACAAGTTCTGCAAGGAAGATACGAAAGGGGTGGAATGATGAAAGACCGTATCAGACAT
>JAIKWW010000017.1 GCA_024684465.1 Clostridia bacterium
GCAGGCGCACACCCGTCGATGACGAGTCCGATTCCCGTATCGTCGATCCAGCTGTTCAGCATCCCCTCATCCAGATGCCTGCGGATTACCGTGATATTCCCCCCGGGAGCCTGAGCCCTGCCGTAATCATCCGAAAGGATCGCGTATATATTATCAGTGTAATGCGCCAGTTCATTCACCAGCGCAGTTGTTTCATCAGTTCCGGTGAAGGCCATTATCTTCACATCAATCCTTGGCTTTGCCATTTACTTCCCTTTCTGTTCCGCCAAACTACTTTTTTCTGTGGAAGAAGCTGAACCTGCGCTTCGGCCTGGCTGCCTCCTCCGCCTTTCTCTCCAGAGCCTCCAGACGCGCCCTGATCTCACTCTGCTCCGAATCGTACTTCAGCAGAAGTCTGTAGTCATGCATCGCGCTCTCGTCGTCACCTGTCTTCTCGAAACACAGTCCCCTGAACCGGTAAGCCGCAGCCACGGTGTTCATCTCGATCTCATTCCTCTTTGAAATGATCCTCCTGAAATCGTCGATGGCCTTCTCGTAGTCCTTCATACCGTAATATGCGATACCCCTGTTCAGATAGAGATTCAGATAGTCGTTGTCTATGGTCAGCCCCACATCCGCCGACTGAACAGATTCCTCAAACCTTCCCAGAGTGTTGAGGCAGTTGGAAATGTAACTGTACGCCTGGGTTACCATAAAATCATTCTTGGCAACACGTTTGAAATCTCTTATGGCATCCTCATCCATCCCCAGAATGTGGCAGATCACACCTCTTACCATATATCCGTCCATTTCATCCGGATCCAGATCGATCGCCCTGTCTATGTCCGCCAGAGCCAGCTTCTTTTCACCGTTCTCGGCATAATAGCGCGCTCTGGTCATGTACGCCTGACGGTACTGAGGATCCAGCTCCAGTGCCTTTGTGAAGTAGAACTCCGAATCCCGGTCCATATCCTGAAGCAGCTTACTCTGCTCAAACCCCGCAGGCTCCGCATCTTCCTTTCCCGCAGCCTCAAAAGCCTTCTCAAAGAAGTCTTCGGTTTCAGTCTCAGGAAGTTCCTCTTCCACCACAGCGCCGGCCTCTGCTTCCTCATCAGCCGGCACCTCAGGTTCAGCCTGTGGTTCGGAAACTGTTGCATCTTCCTCTTCTTCAGAACTTCCGCCCTCTTCCGGGGTACTATTAATGTCATTCGCCTCCGGCGTGTCAGAGCCATTCCCATCCGCACTTTCTCCGGAAACGGCTTCCGTTTCACCTTCTCCTGATTCACTTTCGGACGCGGACTTGATCTTCCTGTCGATCGCAGCAGTATCCACCTTTGCCCTCAGTTCCTCCGGCAGCTTGTCAGGATTGTAGTCCTTGAGGATGTCCCCGATGATCAGGTATATTTCCGCATCATCCGGGCTGAGTGCCATGGCCTTCTCTATATCGATGATGGCAGTCTCATAATTGCCCTGGGCTTTATATATTACAGCCCTTCTCTTGAGGGATATGCTGTCCGTCTCATCCAGATCCACAGCTTTCGTGTAAAATTCGAGAGCATTGTTGAACTCGCCGATGTCGTAGTACTTGTCAGCCACTGCAGAAGCGAACTTGTGAATGGTCGGATCTCCTGCCGCGGCGCTTCTCAGCCACTTTATAGCCTCCCTGTCATTTCCCCTCTCGGAGCAGATCATTCCCCTGATGTACTGAAGTTCAGGGGAGTCCGGATGGGTGGCCAGGAGCATGCCCGTTATGAGTTCCGCAGGAGTGTACTTCTCAAGCATGAACAGGATCTCAGCCTTTTTCATGAAGAGTTCCTTTGCGGATGTCACGTTGAAGAAACCGTCTTCAGTAAACTGAAGTGCAGTGTGATACATCTCATTGTTGATAAAGAGGTTGATGAGAGCGACGTAAAACTCCGTCTTCCTGGAACCCGCCGCAATCGCTCTCTCCAGATAGGCAGCGCCTCTCTCGATATTTCTCGGATACTTCTCCGTCATGACAAAACCGGCATATCCGTCCACATCGGAGCCCCCCGGGAGCTTTTCACTGATATTGTTCCTGTATTCCAGCAGCTCCTCGTTGCGCTCGTGGTCGAAGAGGATGGAAGCTTTCATGATGGATGCTCCCGCCGGTGCGTCGTCCTTTTCGATCGCTTCGTTATAGTACTGCAGTGCCAGGTCTTCCTTTCCCCTGGCCTGACTGATCATCCCCAGCATCTCCCGGATCCCGTGCATCTCGGGATTGAGCCTGAGTGCCCTTTCAAAAGCGTCAAAGGCTGCATCCATATCACCTGCGTTGATCTCGCATCTGCCTCTCATGGCTGATACTTCCGCAGTCACGGAATTCCGCGGAATCTTCATTATTACTTCGAGAGCCTTGTCCAATCTGCCCGCATCAAAATAAACCGCAGCGATTTCCGATGGGCTGAGGCCGTCAAAGAGATTGGTGTCCACTATCTTGTGGTCTATATCCTCCGCCATCCAGACAGCGTAGTCGCCGAACACTGCAGATCTGCTGATTTCTTTGAATATGTCACGGGCTTCCTTGTAACGCTTCATCATGTAGAGGGTAAAGCCCTTTATGAAGGTGAGGATCTCGTATTCCTTGTGATTGGAAGAATTGTGCCTGATCTCGTAATAGGCTTCTGACATCCTTCCTCTGCGGAGCATATCGTCGATCTCATCCAGCATGGGATCGATATCCCGGATGTACTTCGGAGAGGATTTTATGCTGATGACTTTCTCCTCCGTCATCTCCCGGGCATCGCTCTCCTCAAAGAATCTGAGGGATGCCTCACCGTCCAGCTTGTTTATCATGCTGATACGGCCCTTCTCCGCATCTGTAAAAGAAGGATTTTTTCTGTATGCTGAGCTGAAATAGAACAGCGCGTCCTCGTACTGTTCCTTCTTTGCGAGAACGAGTCCCTTAAGTGTGTATGCCTCCGCCTTGTTGTCTGTACGGTCGAAGATCAGAGAGGCCATGTAATCAGCCTTGTCAGTCTCCCCCGTTTCCAGATAGAGCTTACCTACCCGGTAATATGCATATTTTCTGTCCGGATTGGCAGCAAGGAGGTTTTCGTAATACTCCACCGCATCGTGGATCTTGCCTCCGGTGACAAGAGCTGTCTCCTTGTCGGAAGAGACCTGCTTCTCGGCGGCGGCAACTGCGTTGTCGTCATCTCTTCTGACGATGTCACGGAGGTATCCTATCATGTTATTCTTAAGTCCGGCCACTTCCTTCTGAAGTTCGAGAACGTCGGGATGAGTCGGGCAGTATTTTTTCAGTTTGTTGAGTGTCCTGTCCGCCATGTAGAGCTGGAGATGATCTATACGGGTCCTCACCTCCCCGGCGATATTGACTATGTCCTTAACCTGATTGTCTGTGTACTCGGATGAAATGTGGTCGTAGCTCACCACATCCCCGGAAGACATATCGTCCAGGATCCTGTTGATGATGTCCGCGCTGAACACATCCGCCATGTCTGCGGGATGGTTTGTCAGATCGATGGATTCGACGATGGCGCGAACGCAGGCTGAAGGCATGTATCTGTGAAGCTGGAGAAAATCCACGACCAGTATGGATGTCTGAACCGGATCGATGGCGAAAGCCGGATCTATGAGATTTTTCCAGGCTTTTATGTCTGTCCTTTCCCTTAAATTGGAATAGACAGATTCAAGAGATTTTTTCAAATCTGTTATAGCTTGATTAATCTTCATGGGCATATACTCCTTAAATCATTCATCCCAAATTATATCATTTTTATTTGCTGTTTTCCATAACACACCATTTTCACCTTACTATTAAATCCCTTTATTTTCAAGAGCTTTGGATTATTTAAACATAAAAGACGGCGCAGCCCGAATCGGGCTGCGCCTTGTCTGTTGCGTATTATTTCGCTTTATCGTTCGTTTAGAGTTCTGAATATCTCATGAACAGCGTCGCCACCTGAGCTCTGGTAGCTTTGCCTGTTGGCATCAGCCTGCCGTCGATGCCGTTGATCAGGCCTTTTCCGACCATCCAGGTAACAGGTTCCTTCGCATATCCGGATACGCTGGCTGTATCGCTGAAATTCAGCGAAGCTGCCGGTCCGTCTACCACAACCTTACCCTTGTAATCTGCATATCTTTAAAGCATCGCCGCAAGCTGTTCACGCGTTACCGGAGCATCCGGCTTAAATGTGCCGTCTCCGAAACCTGTAACGATGTTGTTTGCTGTCGCCCAGCCGATGGCGATGGTATACCACTTGCCGGCCTTGACATCAGAATAGCTGTTTCCGGCTGCTACAGCAGGGCTTCCCTCATGAGTCTTTTTTTTAAATAATACCTGGCAGTAATTACAGGCTTGTTGTCAGCAGGTTACATGCCGGCACACAAAAAAAATGGCAGAATGAAGTAAGCCCTACTCTTCTGCCATGTATCTGAACAACTATTTACTTTTTTCCTGTCCCTCTGATTACAGATCTCTGAACTTCAACACTGACAGCATGATCAGCATGCCGGAAACTATGAGATATGAACCTATGAAGAGCACCAGCACTCCCACGCCGTAGGTCGGCATGATGCACATCATCACTCCGAATGCCATATGTATCAGGCCTGTCACTATCGTCGGAAGGATCGGGTCACCCTCATTTTTTCTGGCTGCCGCCATGCGGAATCTCTCAAGGCCTGCGGCAAATGCCACCACTCCTATGCCGATTCCCACAAGTCTGACTGTGAGATCACTGTAGAATATGAGGACGAAACCCATTATCACCAGCACGATCGCTATGATCAGATTCAGAATAAATGATTTCCCTGCGCTCTTCACGATCATGGCCGTGATTCCGTAATATGCCCCCACCACCAGGATGGCAGCTCCGATCACGATCCCGATCATAGCCGAAATCTGACTTGTATAGATGATGCACAGGATCCCTGCGGCTATCATCACCAGAGCCGTTAAAACTCCGAATTTTTTTAATAATTCCATCGATTACTCCTCTCATACAACGAATCGTTCATACAAGAGGATTATATCACATGATACAGGTCAGGAGACCAGTTCACTGAGAAAATCCATTATCTTATGACCCACGGAATTCCGCAACTTCAGGCATTCTCCACCTCGCAAAAGCTCCGCATCAGGGCCTGCTTCTTCATCCCTGTCAGACTCGCCGCAGTTCCCGTTCTCCGTCAGACCAGCCTCACCGGTTCCCGCAGCAAACAGCGCTCTGGACGCGTCCTCAGTTATTCTCGTCAGCTCCCGGATTCCGTAATCCTTGTAGAATATATCTTTTTTATAGGCGATAATGGACTCCATCTCTTGCTCCGTCAGATTTCCTCCCGCCAGCCACAGGTCGGCAAGATCGATTATCGCCTCCCGTATGCTGATATCATCGCCGTTCCCCGGGATATACATCAGACGGATCTTCCCCGTTTCAGGATTTACATACATGAATTCCGGGTCGAATACCAGTTCCTCCTCCGACACCAGATACTCTCCTGCCTTCGTCACCGCCTGAAGCATTTCCGTAACACATCTGTAGAAACTGAACGCAGGGTCTCTTCTCATGGTAAACCCCACAGTTTCAAGTCCCTCTGTCAGATAGAATATATTGGTACTGTCACCGTCATATACTACCCGCATTTCCACCAGCGCCTCGCACTTGTTTTCCAGAACGACCCTTTCAGCATACGTTCCCAGATAAACATTTCGTATAACTACATGCTCTCTTCTTTCTCCATCCGCATAGACTTTCACTTAATTACCTCCATGCTGCAGTCGCCGGTCTTATGGAAGTCACCTGCAGCATATGCTGCAGTCACTCATTCATCCGCCGCATATACTGCAGGCTCTGTATCCCCGCGCTGCCGCGTCATTTACTGACATTGAAACATAACGTTTATTCACAGCCTGACATGACAACCTGTGATAGCAGCTTCCATTATCAAACACCGCCAGCTGTTCATCAGCTGAAACTTTATTCTTTATACACAGCGGACATGCTCCGTATCTCGCTTTAACATTTTCATTGAGCCTCACGATACTGTAATGGGGATTCAGCACACGGCATGAACGCTGATGATAGCATTCACCCTCCGCCGGAAATATATACACCAGTTCTCCGGAGCCGTCGTCCTCCATCTCTGTAAACGGGACGACTTCCCCCTCAAACGTCAGTCCCGTCCACTGGTGAAATTCCATTGCGCTTCCCAGCGTCACGCTGCTCAAGCTGCTTCCCGGGAGATTCATATCCATATTACAGATCAGATCCACCTTCATTGAACCCTTTCTTATCTCGGAATTATCGGTGGTTCCCTTCCCTGATGCACTGTATAACACCGGTTCCGGTTTTATCGACGTCGTACTGCTTCCATCTACGCCGTTATCCTCCAGCCCGTTCCTGATCAGAGTCCCGTGAAGCGGAGTATACGGCACTGCAGCCCCTGTGACTATCGACTCCATCGAAATGGCTCTCCCGGAATTGAGCAGTGATTCATTTATCATCATCTGCATCATTATGCCCTTGATGAGAAAACCCAGACTGATTGCAGACACTATAAAAACCGGAAGAATTATGGTCATCTCCACCATCATGGAACCCCGTCTGCTGTTTTTTCCAATAAATCCCACAGGCCGCCCCGGAGATGATCCTGTTGATCTTGTCATGCTGTGACCTCTCTCCAAACTATGTTAATCAAGTCTCGTTTCCATGGGAATGTACAGATGTACCTGGTTAAAATACGCAGGTTTCATCATCTCCGCCAGTCCCGGGACCAGATTCCCCTTGTTTACCTGAACTTTCATGGAAAAACCGGTTATGTGATCCTCCACCAGAAAATCTCCGCGCACAGTCCCCTTCATATTGATCTGTATCATATCCATCATGCGATAGAGCCTGTTCTCCGTATCCTCCATCGCCATGATCACCGCAAGATATCTTGGATAAGTCATGAATCCGTTCTTCTCACATATGATGAAATCCTGTCCGGTGTCCGCGTCGTTTACCAGAGCATCCAGATCCGTCATCCATGTTTTCCGTTCCTTAACTATGGGAACAGAATAACCCTCTTCGATATTCCTCATATCATTATGTGTTTCATATGCCGCCCAGGCGCAGGATATTATAAGCTGCGTGAGTTTAGACCACGGTCCCGGAGTGAGCGCCTCCGCCATGGCTTTTGTCCTGCTCACCATCCCGGAATCCGTAGTTATAAATGACATATTTGAGGCAAATCGGACAGCGCGTATGGATTTATATGCGCTTTTGTAGTTCTCACTGTCGGAATAATTGCCGAATATGATATACTCGATCTCATTGTCAAAGAAGGACCGGTCATACTCATCGACACCGGTCTGATGGTGTCTGAAATGATCAAATGCGTACTGGGTCGCAAGGATACTGTCAGTAAACGGATAACCTGATTTCCCCACTACAAGAGAAACAAGATTTCCAACAGTTGAAAATATGCTGTGTTTTTCCACTTCATTTTCAACGCTGGGAAGATCATCGATTATCTCCCGGTTTCTCAGAACGTGATCAGCAGTTCCCGGGTCCGGATCATCATCCTTTTGCTCATACTGTTCCCTCTTCCGTCTCAGTTCGCTGTGTACTCTCCGTATCTCCCCAAAATCAATATCCGAATCCTCATTCTCCGCAGCATTCTCTTCCGCCTTATCCATAGCATCCTCAAGAGATTTTGTCTTTTCCTCCAGATTGTTGATTGCATCTGTCATGTTTCCCAGGCCATCCAGGCTGCCCAGCATCCTCTTCAGGTTACTCTTTACGAAGCCTTCCTTTCCCAGCGGTCTTAACTGAGCCATCATAAGTCTTGGATTTCCCAGGGAATACCCATCTGTGTCAAAGGACACCACACGGCTGTCGGCTCTCACCAGAGTATTGGAAGTGACAGTGGTGTTTCCGTATTCCTGAAGCCAGCCCTTCAGTTTCTGGCTGTCATTCTGCACTCCCATCAAGCCATAACGTTCTTCCAGCTGTCTGTCGTACATCGAAAGTATAGACCGGCCTGCCAGATGATAAGACGCCTCCGCAGTCTGAAGCGCCGCATTGCGTCCGCTGCCCTCGACGATCACGACAGCTGCTGTAAACAGTGAGACGAACATTATAGCCAGCAGGACGAAAACAGATCCCCTACGGCTTCTCCACCCGGCCTTGTTCATCACGGACCTGTCAGAAGTCTCATTCCCCATATCACCTTTGCCTCGATAAATTCATCATGTTTGATACTGAAAGCCTGCCATGCTTTGAATCTGTAAAGCAGATCATCCTTTATCGTACGTTTGAAAGATGCGGTAACAGATTTGGATGTCATAGTAGTTTTCTGTTTAAATTCATATGATCCGGATGCACGGGTATTCGTATCCATACCGTAGATCACTGTTCCCACAGCTTTTGAGGACTGCGTCCTGCTCAGGTGCGACATTTCGTATATATAATGAGTATTCTCAAAATAAACTACAAAGAGAACAAAGATCATCACTGCAACAGAAATCACAAAAGGATAGAGTATCGTAGCCTCCACGAGATAGCTGCCCTTCCGGCTCTTCAGCATCTTCAAATCCAAACATCTCCTGTCAGCTAGCTTGTAAAGTTTGCGTTGGTAAGTGATGTAAACGTGTCATTTACAAAGCTCGTGATCTGAGTCTTGAATATGAGTCCCACAATTACCGCAATGGCTATGAGAATACCCACCTGCACCAGTTCCATACCCTTTCTGGAGCGTGCACCAAGTACCAATGTTGCAGCCTTTGCTGCCAGACGTCCGGTTTTCTGCGCTATTGCATTTTTTGCTCTCATTATCATTATTATCCTCCTTAATAAACTGCATGTCCCCGAACCCCTTTTCCCGGAGACATGCCTCTCCTGCGGTCAGATTTCAAACACTGCCGGTGTGACAGTGACCATCACAAGCGCTCCCATCATCATCATCATAGGGAGCATCATTTTGGAATCCACCATCCTGATGTGCTGCTGTACGTTTTTCCTGCGCATTTCACGCATGTTGTCACTCTCGCGTTCGAGTTTTCCTGTTACCTCACCCCCTTTACTGACGCTGTCCTCAAGTATCGAACAGAACCGGAGCATTTCACCCGATTCCATTCGTCCTGCAAAAGCCTTCCATTCATCAAGTATGGGAGCATTCGTTTCCCTTACCCTCTCTCCTATAGCGGTCACTTCCGCATCCAGAGGTCTGTCTCCGCCTTTATCCCTGCAGTCTGCAGAAATTTTCATCAATGCGCTGAAAACCGTCAGACCGCTGTTCAGCAGCAGGATCATCTTGTCCAGAATGTACGGAAAATCCTCTGCAACCGATTCCCGATATCTTTTAACCCTATTCCTGATCATCACGTAACGGCTCAGATATATTCCCAACAGTATGATCAATCCACAGATTATCAGCGCCGGTCCGTTCGAAGGG
Source organism: Clostridia bacterium (assembly GCA_024684465.1). Lineage (GTDB taxonomy): Bacteria > Bacillota > Clostridia > Peptostreptococcales > Anaerovoracaceae > JAIKWW01. The sequence goes on from JAIKWW010000017.1 coordinate 9,403, forward strand.
TCACTTTTCTCCCACTTCACTTCCACTCCGTTGCTCAGTTTTTCCGGTAGCTTCACCACATCATCCCCGCCGTTCTCATCGAGAGAATCGAGCACGCTGTGTATGCTGTTGCTGATCGATGAGCGAAACATCTCAGGATTTTTTGTCACGGTGAATTCCAGTTCCACATCACGCTTTTTCCCATTCAACGTCAACTCAGCTGTCATAGTTACATTTTCACTCTTTTCTTTCAGCGACAGTACATCCACATGACCTTCATTGGAGATCAGCACAGGATCCGATGAATTCCAGATAATGCCAGTTCCTGTTTCCTCATCTGTCTCAGGAAGTTTCACATCTGCCGTGAGTACACGCCGTCCTTCAGAGTCGGCCGGTATTATGTTTCCGATAGTCTCCGCCGCCTTATCCAGGGCTTCGTCTGTCTCTTCATCGGTCAGCGGCCGGGGGGAAATATTGATCTGAGCATTTCCTTTCACGCTCTCATCTCCGAATCTGCCGTCCACCTGAACCGGGATAGACAGATCCGCCTCTCCGGCCTTTGGGCGTGCCACCTCAGTGATGGGACTGCTGCCGATCAAACCCCTTATCACCATCAGCACCGCCGCAGCAACAATAAAAGCCACCACTAAAAGGTACATAATCAGCATCTTTCTCCGATGCTTCCGCACCTCTCTGTTAAGACGATCTCCGGTATACAATGGCTTCATAAAACTCCTGAGCGTCTGACTTTCCCCCGCAAGCACATCCACTGCTCTTTCTCTTAAATTATGCCGATTCATATTAGCTCCATTCACTTCACTCCTTTATCCATCAGACGCATGCACCATATGGCAGATCCGGCGGTCAGCGCAAAGGACAGCGCCATGACCATACGTCCTCCCGCCGTAGAATACATCGCTTCAAGATAATCAGCCGACATGAGATTGATGAGGGCTATGACGATCACTGGCATAAAGGAGAGGATTCTCGATTCAAGCCGCTTTTCTGACAGGAGAACCTCCTTCTCCTTTTCCAGCTCTATGCTCTGTGTCAACACGTTCACAGCTTTCATCACCATTGAATTCAGATTTCCCCCGGTGGTCCTGCACACGGCACATGAATCATTAAAATCGATGATCTCCCTGACATGGGATCTTTCCGCCAGGTCCCTCAGAACAGTCTCTTCACTGCAGTTTGTTTCTCTCATTATGCGTTTCATGTTTCGTATTTCCCTGGCCAGCAGACAGTCTTCGCCGTAGATCATGACAACCGCTCTCTCCGAATCCGCCAACGCTTCACCAAAATGTCTTCCGGAAGATATCGATGAAGAAATCGAGTACAGCATATCTTTAAACTGATTCCTGAGAATCAGTTTGCGCTTTTCAGCAAGTGATTTCTTGTAAGCGGGTATGCCGAGAAAAGACGTGGCCGCCAGAACTGCGGCAACTGTCCAGTTTGCGAAATACAGATATCCGCACACAGCAAGCAAACTCATTGAAACCAGCA
>JAIKWW010000029.1 GCA_024684465.1 Clostridia bacterium
CAGGCGTATGTTATGGACCAGATCTTCGACAAGATGGAAAGCGGAGAAGCTGCAGTTGCCCCTTACTACACGGGAGATTACTATCTCATGCTGGACGAGCTTGGGGAGGATCCGGAAGTGAACCTGGGCTACTATCTCCCGAAGGAAGGCAGCAACCTCTACGTGGATGCCATGATGATCCCCAATGAGGCCGGCAATAAAGAAGGCGCTGAAGCCTTTATAAACTTTCTTCTGGAACCGGAAGTGATGGCGCAGAATACGGAGTGGATCTGCTATTCTACAGCGGAGACTGCAGCCAGAGAACTTCTGCCTGAGGATATGAGGGATAATGATGACATGTATCCGAGGGGAGAGGCTCTGGAGGCCTTTGAGACCTACAGGAATCTTCCAAAAAACATACGGACTCTTTATGACGGACTCTGGGTTCAGATACTCAGCAGCTGACACAGGAGGTAATCCATGAAAAATATGATGCTCTCATCGGGCCGCATAGCATATCTGTCCTCGCAGATGGCTCTGATAGTCAGATCGGGACTTGCGCCCGGCCCGGCGTTGAATATTATCGCAGATGAAGAAAAGGACAGCGACTTTGCAGAAATCCTTCAGGGGATATCCGCCCGCATAGATGAGGGGCTCTACCTCTTTGAAGCGGTGAAAGAGTCAGGCAGGTTCCCGAAACTGGTGGGTGATATGATCCGCCTGGGAGAGGAGACCGGTTACCTGGAGGAGTCCTTCACCATGCTGGCAAACTATTACGACAGGGAACGCCGCATGAAGGAATACCTGCGGGGAGCACTGACCTACCCGGCTGTGCTGGGGGGCATCATGCTCTGTGTCATCCTGGTCCTCCTCATTAAAGTCATGCCGATGTTCAGGTCTGTCTACGACCAGATCGGAGGACAGATGTCCGGGCTGGCGGAGGGAATCCTCAGCGTGGGAGTGTTCCTGGGAACTCATATTTTCGGATTTGCAGCGGCAATCCTCATTATTGCCCTGTGTATAGCCCTGGTGGCGATGTACGATCAGAAAAAGGGAACATCCATGATCCCTGCGGTTCGCAGGATCCGCCGAAAGATGGGAGCTTCCCGTTTCGCTGCTGCGCTGTCCATGGGAGTCAGCAGCGGACTTGGTCTTGAAGAGTCTCTTGAGATGGCATCGGAGATGGATTTTGACAGGGATACCCGCAGAGGCATCGACATGGTCAGGGAGGAGATCGCCTCCGGGGAGACCTTTACAGATGCACTGGAGAAATCCGGACTGTTTCCGCAGATGTACTGCAGGATGCTGGCACTGGGATACAAGGCCGGAAGTATCGATTCGGTATTAAACGATGTATCCCAGCAGCTGGACGAAGCCCTTGCGGGGGATATAGAGTCGGTGATCGCAAAGGTGGAACCTACACTGGTCATCGTACTTTCTCTGGTGACGGGTCTTATTCTGCTGTCGGTGATGCTGCCGATGATGAATATAATGTCCTCGATCGGATAGCGCCTCGTAATCTGCGGAGGCATTTTCCATTGATATAAATGGAGGTGACTGCTTTGGATCCATACAACACAAAAAGGCTCGGGGGAATATTCCGTTCCTGGATATTCAAGTCAGTGGCGCTCCCTCTGGGGCTGTTCGCCATCGTACTGGCGCTGGTGGCCTACGGTCTGAATGTCACATCCGGGCGGAAATCTGCGGAGGAACTGAAGCTGGCTGAGGACAACCTGAGGAAAGCGGTGGTGAGCTGCTATGCCATAGAGGGACGGTATCCGGACAGCTACGAATACATAAAAGAACATTACGGCGTGATGGTGGATGAGGAACGCTATATAGTGCACTATCAGGTGTTTGCCAGCAACATCATGCCGGATATAACACTGGTGGAAAGGGGTGCCGGAGCATGAGACAGGAACACAGCATCGATGTGGTCGTGGTTCTCCTGCTGCTCTGCACCTTTTCCGTGGCGGTGATGCTGGTGCTGATGACAGGTGCATCTGCCTACGGCGGCGTCACTGAACACATGCAGGAAAATTACGATCTGAGAACCGGCACGGCTTATATTATGGAAAAAGTGCGTCACTGCGGTGACGATGCCCTGGTGGAGGTGACGGAGATGCCTGTGGATCCCGAGGGGGACAAGGGCGGCCACGGGGCGGGGACTGTTCCCGCGCTGGCGGTGACCCAGACTCTCGAGGGAGAACGTTACAGCACGTATATCTACTACTGTGACGGCTACATCAGGGAACTCTTCACGGAGACGGGGAATTTCATGGAACCGGACACCGGAGCAAAGATCATGGCGGCCGGTGGACTGGAGCTGGATGACAGCAGAGAGGGACTTGTTAAAGTTACCTGCGTCCTGGAGGACGGGGGCCGGTCTTCTGCATTCATTTCCACCGACAGGAGCGGAGGTGGCAGGGATGCAGCATAGAGACAGAGGTTCGGCGCTGTTCCTGATGGAACTGGTGATCGCGGTGCTCTTCTTTTCGATCTGCTCCGCTGTGTGCCTCAGCATGTTCGGAAAGTCGGCGGAGATCGCTCTTCGCAGCGCCGCGCTGAACGAGGCTGTGGTAAGATCATCCTCGCTGGCGGAGATTTATAAAGCGGAAGGCGGCCGTCTCGAGGGTGTCGCGGATGTGCTCCGTCAGATGGACGAGGAGGCCCGGAATGTGAGAATCTCCGGCGGGGACGGATCCCGGCTGGAGGTTGAGTACGAGGATATGACTCTTCGGCTCGAGGCTTCCGGTGACCGCACTGCCGGAATAACAGCCCTGGCTGTCGGTACGCTGGAGGAAAAGGAAACTTTCAGCAGCACCGATGGGGAGATATACGCTCTGAAAGTGAGGTGCGGCGGTGGATATTAAGAGACTTCAGGAGAACGGAAGGAAAAATGCAGCTCTCTGGAAGCGGGACATGAAGCTGAATGTGGGAGGTGCCACGTTGATAATGATCTTTGCGGTGCTGTGTCTCACGATCTTCGCGGCACTGTCCCTTGCCACGGCTTCGGCGGAGAATGCTGCCGTGAACAAGTTTGCGGAGACCACATCCGGGTACTACGAGGCTGAGGCACTGAGCCTTGACCTGACAGAGAAGCTGTCCGATGCGTACGCGTCGGGGGCGACTGACGGCCGGCTGGCTGAACTGGCTTCTTCATCCGGCGGGATGTTGGCCGGGGAATCTGCTATTTCAGCTGAAACGGAGGGCAGAACGTTCACACTGGCGGTGCCGCTCGGAAAGGACGGCGACAGCGTCATAAGCAGCATACTCAGGGAGAGAGTCCCGGGAGAGCCTGGGGAGGGACTGGAAGTAGTCTCCTCCGCACAGGTGGAAACGGGAAAATGGGAGCCTGATACCCATCTGCAGATGATAATGGAATAGACTGTTGAATCAGCCGGACGAAAAAAGTAGAATAGAATGTGTAGGAAATGTTTTCTATTCGTGCGGAACAAGTCCGTACGATCATCGGGTTAACCCGGGGAAGGAGATTCTATTCAAATGAAAGAATATTTTGATTTAAAGGGACAGGTCGCTATAGTGACCGGAGCATCTACAGGCCTCGGAGTTCAGATGGCCAGAGCGCTGGCTAACCAGGGCGCGAATATCGTATGCCTGGCAAGACGTAAAGAACTCTGTGATGAAAATGCTGCAGCTATCGCTGAAGAATTCGGCGTTGAGGGCATGGGTGTTTCCTGCGATATCACTGACACAGCCCGCATCGAAACAGCAGTTAAGGAAATAATGGACCGGTTCGGAAGAATCGACATTCTCATAAATAATGCAGGTACAGGCGCAGTTGCTCCTGCAGAGGAAATCACTGACGCACAGTTCGAGAACGAGATGCAGATTGACCTCTTCGGCACTTTCAAGATGGCCAGAGAGGTTGCAAAGCAGGCGATGCTCCCGGCAAAGTACGGCAGGATCATCAATATCGCTTCCATGTACGGTCTGGTGGGCAACAAGATTGCTCCGGCTTCGCCTTATCATGCTGCAAAGGGCGGCGTGGTCAATCTGACCCGTGCGCTGGCTGCAGAGTGGGGCGAAAAGGGCATCACTGTTAATGCCATCTGCCCAGGCTACTTCGAGACTCCGCTCACAAAGGAGACTCTGGATTCGCCTACGTTCCAGGAATATGCACGGACTATGATCCCTGAAGCACGCTACGGAAGAGAGGGCGAACTGGATACGGCTGCGATCTTCCTGGCTTCACCTGCAAGCACATATGTGAACGGCGTGATCCTTCCGGTTGACGGAGGATACACTTCTCTTTAGTATTAAATGAAATGACCTGCGCACTCTTGTGCCGTTTGCATCAGTTCAGAAAATAATAAAATCCGGAGCATCCGCCCTAGGGCGGATGCTCCGGATTATTTTTATTCTATTCTCAGATTTCTTCAAACTCAGTATCGCCGCAGCCCGGGCAGGTTGTCTGAGCCGTCGGTTCCCCCGAACCGTCATAGACCCATCCGCAGGACTTGCATACCCAGCGCTTCTTGCCGGAAGCCGGCTTCTGGTGCTTTGCTCCGGTATTGCCGATGTTGGAACCAACAGGAGCCTCAGGAACAGGTGAGAAGGTATCTGCTCCGTGCTTGCAGATCGGGCAGACATAGTCGGAAGGAACTTCATCACCTTCATAGTCATATCCGCAGATGTTGCATACCCAGTGCTTCTCGGAATCCGGAAGCGGAGTGACCACAGGCATCAGGAAAGGCTTGATCTCGCTGTGATAGAAGCTGTACGCAGCTGACGGTTCCTCTGAGAGAATGGCTGCCTCAGTGACCTCTGCAAAGAATACGGTGTGAGTGCCGAAGTCGCTGGTGCCGATCACTTTGCAGGATACGAATGTGTTGACACCCGCTGTCAGATAGCACAGGCCGTTTGCCGAGCGGCTGACTCCTGCAAGACCTTCGAATTTATCCGCATCCCTTCCGGACTGGTGTCCGAACCTGGTGAAGATTCCCGGATCCACATTCTCGGAAAGAACGGAGATGTTGAACTGACTTGTTTTCAGGATCATGTCTCTGGTGAGATTTTCTTTATTTACTGAAATGATCATCCGCTTCGGAGAATCGGTAACCTGCATCGCTGTGTTGATGATGCATCCGTTGTCCTTTGAACCGTCCTTTGCTGTCAACACGAAGAGACCGGAGCTGAAGTTGCCCATGGCAAAAGGATTGATGCTTCCGTCAGGAGCCGGCATGCTCCCTCTGACAGTGCCCGGAGCAGGTGTTCCCTCCGGCGGGCAGACTGTCCTCTCTCCATCTGAGCCTGACATGATATCGGCCGGGCTTATGCGGAAGAGTTCCTGCTCCAGAGTAGTCGTCTTTTCTTCTGCATGTGTTTCTTTGCCTGCGCGTCCCAGACAAGGTGCCACATCTGCAGCTCTCACGGAAACACCCAGATCGTCAGCCAGTGCATCGGCGAGCTTTTCCAGACCCTTAACCTGCTCTGCCTTTACGGAGGAGCGGATGGTCACGCCTGCATCCAGGAATCTGGAGCCAGGCAGTTTGGAGAGCATGTCCTTCATGAGACCGCCGGAAGCCGGTAGCCATGAACCGTTCTCCACGAGACCGTAAGTGCGGTTCTGAAGATTATGGTTGACGATGTCGTGGAGAAGATCCTCCATGAGAATATAGATACCGGCATTGTATGTGGTGGACAGGAACACGATGTGGCTGTATTCGAAGCATGCAGCCAGGACCTGATCCGCCGGAGTGTAATTTACGTCGAACACCTGAGTTTCGATGCCCATTGACACCAGTCTGGATGCCAGGATGTCAGCGGCGTTCATGGTATTGCCATAAACGGATGCATATGCCACAACGACGCCCTTCTTCTCAGGAGTGTAGGTTGCCCATTTTATGTACTTGCTCAGCAGCCTGTAGAACTGCTTTCTCCATACGAAGCCGTGGAGAGGGCAGACTCTGGCAATCTCCAGACCGCTTGCCTTGCCCAGTACTTCCATAACCTGCGGACCGTACTTTCCGACGATGTTGGTGTAGTATCTGCGGGCTTCATCCAGGTAGTCCCCGAAGAAATCAACTTCATCGGAGAACAGCGCGCCGTTGATGGCGCCGAAGGTTCCGAAGGCGTCTGCGGAGAACAGGGTCTTGTCGGTGATATCGTATGTCATCATGACCTCAGGCCAGTGAACCATAGGAGCATCCACAAAGGTCAGGGTGTGCTTTCCAAGAGACAGGGTGTCACCTTCGGCTACCACGTGAAGACGGGACTGAATGTCGAAGTCAAAGAACTGCTGCATCATATCAGCGGTCTTCTGATTACATACGATGGTGACTTCCTTGTGGCGGAATACCAGTTCTTCCAGAGTGGCTGCGTGGTCCATTTCCATATGCTGAACGACGATGTAGTCCAGTGGCCTGCATCCGAGAACGAATGCCACGTTTTCGATGTACTGTCTGCTCACGGAGTGATCGGCTGTATCGAATACACAGGTCTTCTCGTCAAGCATTATGTAGGAATTATATGAGACGCCCTTCGGGATTTTGTAAACTCCCTCGAACTGGGCAAGCCTCCGGTCATTTGCCCCGATCCAGAACAGATCATCTGTAACGTTTCTAACATTATACATATGGGGTTTTCACATCCTTTCAAATATCCCGGTCACCGGGAACACTCCCCGGACCCGTCCGGTATTAATATCATTAACTTGCAGAATAAAAACATCCTGAAAAAAGAAATATCGATTGTATCTTTAGAGTATAGCACGGCGGGACGCCGATATATTGCAACATTATTTTGAATTCCCCGGGGGGCGGAAAGATGACAAGATTATTCAATAACGAAATTTGATATCATAATAATCTGAAATGTAAAGTGCAATTAGCAAATAAAAGTTATAAAAATAAGTAAAAATGCTCCCATTTCGATTGCATTATTTTGATTTTATGTTAAATTAAAATATAGGAATATAATTATATCACGAGGGATTGAATGTATGCCGGAAGTAAAAATTAATAATCTCGAGAAGCTTCTTAAAGGTGAAATCGGCAGCAGATACCGGGGACTTATGAGCCTCAGTGAACTGCCGCTGGTTATCTCGGCACCGGACGGGGAGGTTCTCTACGAATTTACGCCTACGCCGGACTTCTGCAAATACGTCTGCCAGAAGGACGGAGAGGTGCTCTGCAGTCATTTCCGAGATATGATGAAAAGCGACGAGCCCGTATACAACTACGAGGCGTGTAAGAACGGCCTGCTGGGGATCGTGGTGCCTATCAGGGGCGCTGACGGGATCGAAGCTTACGTGGCGGGCGGGTTCGCCTATGCCGAAGCTAGTGAATTCAGACGGTATATGCTGAATATTCAGGAAATGGCAGAAAACAAAGATATGCCTGTGGAGGTGGTGGCACGTTCCATCGCTCTGCTGAAGACCGTGTCCGAGGCAAAGGAAAATGCCCATCTTCAGCTCTGCAATTACATGGCCCAGAGTATTTCCAGGATTCTGATCAACGGAAAGGGCTCCACAGAACAGTCGGTGGAAAAGGACATGCTGGAAAAGAGGATACTGGAGCTGGAATCCAAGGAAGAACCGCTCCTGATCAACACGAATTTCCTCTTCTCCACATTGAACTGCATAGCGAGGACCGCCTATTTCGAAGAGGCAAAGCAGACGGAGATGCTGATCTACTATCTGTCGGATCTGCTCCGTTTCAACTCAAAGAGCGGCTTTATGCTGCGAAATCTCCAGTCCGAGCTGGAAAATATAGAAAAGTACTTCTATATTCAGCAAGTACGTTACAAGACGCGTCTCCAGTACGAGATAGATGTGCCGGAGAGTCTTTACAGCTGCCGCATACCTAACATGGTACTGCAGCCGTTGGTGGAAAATGCCATCGTACACGGGATCCTGCAGAAGAGAGATGGCGGGATGATACGGATTACGGCAGAAAACCACCGCTCCCACGTTGTCATCTATGTCATAGACAACGGGATCGGATTTGATGAAGAGAAACTGAAGACACTGAGAGCCTCCGGATTTACAGGGGATCCGGACAGCAGCCTCTGTGTCACCAATGAGAGAATCAAGAATTATTATGGTGAGCAGTGCGGCATAGATGTGGTCAGATCGGACCACAGCGGCTGTACTATATCCATCACGATTACGAATACCAGCGCTTAGAGCTGGACTGTTATGTCATACGGGGATTGAAAACAAGGATGGAAAGATTTTTGATTGTGGACAGCGATGACCTGGAACTGGATTTTATCAGGGCGCTGACCGAGGAAGAGATTGAAAACAAAGGTGAGGTGCTCATTGCCCGGACGGGCAGGGAGGCACTGAACATCGCGGGGCAGCAGAAGCCGGACGCGATAATAATGGATGTTCAGCTGGCTGAGTCTGACGGTATGAAGATTTTGGGATCCCTGCGGGAAATGTACCCGAATGTGATCATTACTATCCTGACTGCCTGCACTGAGTTTGATGTGGCGTTGAAGGCACTGAAGTACCACGTTCACGACTACATGCTCAAGCCGGTGAAGCCCGGCGAATACAAGGCGGCGCTCAAGGATATACGCAATATCATCGGGATGAAGCGGGGAGCGGAAATGTCTCTTCCGAAGATACCGTCCCATGAGGGGGATGACCGGAGCAAGGATCACCAGAAGAAGTCATTTATCGAGGATTCCGTGGAATACATCCGGGAGCATTACCGGGAGCGCATCAAGCTGTCGGAGGTGGCATCCAGAGTGTATATGAATACTCAGTACTTCTCCAGGGTGTTCAAGCGGGAAATGGGAGTTTCCTTCACGGAATATGTAAACATACTGAAGATCAATTATGCCTGTAAACTGCTGGAGACGACGAATTATCCGGCATACAGGATCGCCAGTGAGTGCGGCTTTACGGATCCGTCCTACTTTAACAGGGTCTTCTGCCTGTACATGAAGATGACTCCGCAGAAGTATAAGAAACAGTACAGGATCAGCAAGAACGAGAGCCGCGAAGAGGAGATGCTCAGCGCAAAGTAGATGTGTGACGGGGGCGCGGGTATTGTTGAAAGTGCATAAAACAATAGCAAGATAAAGATACAATCAAAGGGGACAGCAGTGCTGCAAGGCACTGTTGTTCTCTTTTTTGGCTTCTCTGAGTTCCGGGCGCAGGGTGCATTTAAAAGGCTTTTGACTGCCGGCCCGGATGCCGTCCTGTTCTGATTTCGAATAATTGGCATCATTTTCTGATTATTCTGCAGGGGTCGGGGAGAATTTTTACAATTTTGTCGATAATATGCAAGAATTACATCCCGTTAAACATAAAATCATCCTACAACAACTATCTTTAGTTTTATTTTTAACATGGCCGTTTTGTTATAATTCATAGTGTACATCAGTGTACCCGTAAGGGACGGGACAGAGGAAACGGGGCGGAGAAGGCCCGGAGGTTGACGCGATGGTGATGAACATGAAGGGGCTGGAACTGGCCCGGTCATATTACGAGAAGTACGGAGCAGACATGATCCGGAACAGATTCGGACAGTATGAGGACCGGATAGCTGTAGGACTTGCGGGAGAGGGATCCGAATGCTTTGGCTATGATGATGCCATTTCCAGGGATCACGATTTCGGACCGGCTTTCTGCATGTGGCTAACCAGGGAGGACTACGAGGCTTTCGGGGCTGAGCTGCAGAGAGCTTATGACGAACTGCCGAAGGACTTCATGGGATTTCCGCCGAGACCCGAGACGCCGGAGAGCGCGGGGCGCATCGGAGTGATCTGCATGGACGATTTCTTCAGAAATCAGACCGGCAGGGCAGATGCGGAATACAGTCTTTCTGACTGGCTCAGCGTGCCGGAGTCCAGGCTTGCCACCGTGACTAACGGCGAAGTCTTCAGGGATCCGCTGGGAAGGTTCACGGAGATCAGAAACAAGCTCAAGGGCTTTTATCCTGAGGATATCAGGCTGAAGAAGATGGCGGCAAGGGTCGCTGCCATGGGACAGTCGGGTCAGTATAATTACCCGCGGTGCATGAAGCGGGGTGAGACGGTGGCTGCTGCGCACTGCGTAAGTGAATTCATCCAGAACACACTGTCAATTATCCATCTGCTCAACAGGCGGTACATGCCTTACTACAAATGGATGCACCGGAGCACGCTGGATCTTCCTGTTCTCGGGGAAACTGTGGGATCACTGGTGATGACGCTGGCTGAAAACGGGGTCAGCCGGGATCTGTGGGAGTGCACGGATACAAGTCAGCTGGAGGGAACGTTAAACTTCGGCGATCCGAATGTGCTGATAATCGAGCAGATATGCAGACTGGTGATCAGCGAGCTGCGGGTTGAGGGACTCAGTTCAAACAGCAGCAGTTTCATACTGGATCACGGCGCAGATCTGATGTCGAGGATCAATGATCCACAGATAAGGTCTCTGCATCTGATGATCGGATAAGTGCCTGCGAGGCGCTGCTTTCGGCCGGAGGCCGGGGGCATTGATACTTGGAATTGAAATAACTGGAATTTGAATGTAGTAATGGTTTGCGGAAAAACTGTAAAGTGTGATGGTGACTGTGTCAGGAGGTAGATATCAATGAATGTCATGGGCGAGATCATTCTCAAGGAATGGAATATGTTTCAGAAAGTAAATCAGATGAGCAGCGGCAACCGGGCGAGCTGTCAGGAAAATCCCGCAGGTTTCGTAGTGAACAGGATGGCTCAGTTCCTCACCTGGAGTCCTGAGATGCTGGAGAGCTACAACAGGGATCTGGATAAGGCGCTGGATGACGGCCGCAATCTCATGACAGAGAAGTACGCGAGAATGATGAGGGACACGGATCCGAGATCTTATTCCGCATTCTCTGACCTGCTCCCGAATGTGGACACGGTGAGTGTCATGCTGGTGGAGAAGATCGTGTCCATCTGCGATATCTGGCAGAGGGAGTTTATGGACAGGTATCCGAAGACTGCAAGGGGATCCCGTCCTATGAGCAGCTCCAGGGATGAGTCGGTGGCTACGGGCTTCCGCACATATCTCAGAAATGAGCTATACACCTATTCCATGAACACGCTGACTCTCTACGAGGCATGGTGTGAAAAACTCCAGAGCGAGGGACGGAACATGACAATAATGAACATGGAATATGTGGCAAAGATGTACGGCTTCAGCTCACTTCAGGAAATGGAGGACGTGGCGAAGTAGCCGGAAGAAAGATCAAAGGAGCCGGCTTTTCAGCCCGGCTGCGGGAATGAGGGGAGCACGTCCCCGATGACCTGCAAGACGCGAATTTTCAAAGAGAGGAACGGATATGCAATTAAAGTACAATAAAGTACGGATAATGCAATATTTCCGTTCCTCTTTAGTAATCATATTAAAAGATATTGCTTCGATTTCTTCAACGCACTGTTTCCTGTATCTTTTAGAATATTAAAAGGGTTTTTATCTCGATGTAATGGACACGCATCCCGATAGATCCATTTTTTCCAGGCCGAAAGGTTTAGGATACATGTGCAACCCAACGGGTAGAATCCGAAGGAACGCTATTATACGTATTTGTTTTTTTCGGTAAAAACAAGGGATTGTATTCTTATGGACAAAATAGCTGTGGCATTAAAGAGGCAGGCAGAATCCTACTTCATGAGAAAGGGCGTCATCATTGCCATCCTTTCCGGAGTAACTTACGGTTTCTACACTGCTTTCCTGACTCTGGGCGATGCGAGAGGCGTTTGGGCGGATTGGTATGGAGCCAAGACCACGTTCATCGCACTTCTAATCCTGAGTGCCATGTCTTCGGCAACTAATGACTGCCTCTCCGGAATCTGGTCGATTGTAAATCTGATCATAAAAGGTGAGGCGGGCGACTTCTTCCGAACACTGAAGACAAGGCCCGGGATCATGATGTGCCTGTGCGCGGTCATAGGAGGTCCAGTCGCATCTACGTGCTACGTGGTGGCACTGCAGATGGGTGGCTCCGTTATTGTACCGATCGCTTCGCTGAATGCGGTCTTCGGTGCGCTGATCGGACATTTTGCATTCCGGCAGCACCTGGACAGAAACATGATAATCGGTATCTTCATATGTCTTTTCTCTGCGACGGTGATCGGCGGAACGTCTTTTGCCAGGATCAGCGTGGAGGCAGGCATAGGTTGTCTTGTTGCGCTTATTTGCGCGCTGGGCTGGGGTATCGAGGGCGCCGTCGGAGGATTTGGAACGGCTTTGATCGATTATCAGATCGGCATTGCCATCCGTCAGTGTACGGCGGGGTTTGTGAATCTGGTCATCCTGGTTCCGGTACTCTGTGCGTTCACCCCGGATCCTGATCTGCAGACGGGGAATCTGTTTGTAAACGCATTCGGAACGCCTGTAGTCATCTTTTTCGCAATATCGGGTTTATTCTCGGCAGTTTCTTATGCCTTCTGGTACAAGGGCAATTCCATGTGCGGGGCGGCATTGGGAATGGTCTGCAACGGCTCGTATGCCTTTTGGGGACCGTTCTGCTGCTGGGTGATAATCGGCCTGATAGCAGGAGATGAAGGCTACTCTCTCGGCATCGTTCAGTGGCTCGCAGCTCTCGTGATGGTTTACGGCATAGCCATGGTAGGCGGCCTGAACCCGCTTGAAGTTTTCAGAAACAAGGGGGGCGAGGCGAAACAATGAAACCGTTGAATTATGCCATCATGAAATATGTTGACTCGGTAACTGAAGCGAGCGCGGAAGATGTGATCAAAGCGCTGAGTCCGGAGTACGGACGGTACAGGATGCTGCGTCCCGACGCAGTGGAAGAGGCGCTCATGGTAGCAAAGGCAAACGCCCTGCTGGATGAATCGCGTTTCGAGCTCGGTGAGAATGGCGAACTGCGTGTATTCTACAAGGTTAACGAATACGGTCATTACATGATCGAAAAGTTCATCAGGGACTGAGGTCTCTGATGACATTGAAAAAGTATGTCATTAGCCGGTGCGAGCCGGCTGTGTCAGATAAAAGGTATTTGTGAAGAAGGCTTTGCCCGGAATGTTCCACCGGCGCAGAGCTTTCTTTATTTTGCGGCGGGAGCACGAAAAAAAGACCCTGAGTCAGTCTCAACTGACCCGGGGTCTTCGATTACTAAGGGTAATCGGCCTTACTTTCCGATCTTGCTCCTGAAGACGTCGCCCATAGCCTTGAACTGCTGATATTCAAGGAGCAGTGAAGGCATATTTGAGATCTTTGCGCATGCCTTGTCAGCTTCGTCTGCGGCTTCCTGCCACTTGCCCTGCTGGGAGTAGAGTCCTGCCAGATTGGCGTGTGTCACGGCAGCTTCCTCAGCGTGCTCAGGCATGGCATCTACGATATAAGCTGCTGCGTTGAGGCATACACCTGCTTTCTCGTAGTCCTTCATGTCTACCAGTGCGGAGCTCATGTTGTTGTAGAGGCCTGCATAGTGGTAATCGGTAGGCGGAAGGGATGCTTTGTAGATCTTCTCGCAGTTCATGAAATATTCCATGGCTTTGTTGGAATCTCCTGCGAATCTGTAAGCAGTGCCGCCGTTGAGGAAAGTCGTGGCATGGTTGATGGTGTTTTCCAGACCGTTTGCTCTGATGAAGTCGAGAGTTTCCTCCGTGATCTTAACGGACTCTGCGTGTCTCTTTCTTGCGCGGTAGAATCCGATGAGCTCGTTGGCAACTGTGATGTGAGCTTCCTTATCACCTTCGGCGTCTGCTGCCTGCACCTGCTGGAGCATGTAGCGCTCGGCGTCCTCAAGTCTTGCCTGTGCGAAGTAAGTGTCGATCTGGTTAAGGATTGCGTTGATATCCATATATTTTCTCCTTTTCCTAAATATATGCTGATTCCGAAGGTGCCGCAGGAGCCGGGAAACAGGTTCCGCTGCCGGCGGCACCGCTTTTGACTGTCGTTATTTTACCATCTCGTGAAGCGGATAATCCGGGATCCTCTCCACGCAGTCGAGCTTGCTGCGGAGACGTTCATACCTGGTGCACATGTACTCCAGGAAGTCTTCTCCGCTGTAGTGACGGATGACCGCCCAGGTGGACCAGAGCAGGTCCTGGGCAAGACACATGATCTTGAGTTTGTTCATCACGTCTGCTCCCAGGTCGCCGGTTCCGTAGTATGCCTTCAGGAATGAGTCGATGGCAGACTTCGGAAGCCTGGATTCCAGAATGTACATGGCTACGTCCCAGGCCGGGTCGTTCATGCCGGAGTATTCCCAGTCGATCAGGTATGACTTTCCGGATTTTACATCCCTGAGGAAGTTTTCCGGAACTGTATCGTTGTGGCATGGCACTGCCTCGAAATGTGTAACCTTCTTTTCGGCCAGATTTATGAGCCTGTCCTTGATGATCTGGTAGTCGAAGAAAATGCTCCCGTGAAGTTCCTTCAGAATTCCCTCGTATACCACCAGCTCTTTTTTCCAGTCGAACGTGTTATCGAAGGTTGCGTCCATTCTGTGAAGGGATCGCAGGATGTGTGCCACATTGGTGATACAGATGTCATAATACGGTCCGATAGAAGCGAAATTATGTGCATTCTTTATGAATCTGCTGACTTTGATACCCGTCTTTTCATCGAAATAAACAGTTTCTGAATTAACCCCCAGGGGCCTGATCTTTTCTGTATTGAGGAGTTCGATGTGGCGGTCGATCATCTTGTCCGTATGGACACCGGGTTCTCTGACCACGAAGAGATCGCCCTTCTCCTCGCATATGTAATTATAGTTTGTGAGACCACCGGCGAAGTGGTCTCTGTTGTAGTTCAACCGCCTGTCTTTGAAGAACTTCCGCAGGATCGACTGAACCTGTTGCTGTGTTATAGTTTCCGGCATATGATATGCTCCCAATCTATGTATTTTAAGCCCCTGCAGGTATGCCAGCGCATCTGCGGGTGCCTGATAATCTTAATCAAAGGGCTGTCCTGCCATCTGAAGATGAATAACATCCCATACTAATTTATCAAATACGGCGGCAATAAGCAACGATAATAAATAAATACATCAAATGGTATGCTTTTATGGGAGCACCTTCCATTTTTGAAGACGAAAAACGTTGATATTCTGCGGTTTTGGGAGATGGGAGCACGAAGCGGAACTGCACGTAAACCGGCATATTTCCGGGAGGAATGGTATTATTAATACAATAAAATACGAATTATACAATCTAACTGCAAAAAAAGAGGAATAATAGTCCTAAAATTGACAAACGAATATTCAATATCTTAATGAGTCATTATGTTATCATTTTGGATAAGATAGGCTATCTGACAAGATTAGTGCGCCTATTTTCGCAAGTATTGTCAACATTTAATTTATTTCATAAACCCAGAAGGAGGGC
>JAIKWW010000031.1 GCA_024684465.1 Clostridia bacterium
CAATCTCCTTTTATTGTGACTAAGACGAGTATTTAACGTATTTATAACCGAGTATTTATCCTTATTTTGTCCGAGTATTTATCATTATTGTAGCCAGGCATATGGGCTTCTTCAAGTGAAAAGGACGCTTACTTACTGCGAAATGCAGAAAATAAACGTCCATAATCAGTTCAATATTCTGTTGTCAATAATATGCTTTCTTCAACTGTACTTCAGTATTACAGTAACGACAGTTTTGATCTCAGCAAGTCACCTTTATTATTATGCATTCCTGTTTCATTGACTATGCATTGTATCCTGCTTCAAATCCTTCTGATGCAGCTTCCATGGCATTCTGGCACTGTCTTGCGTCACCGATGACCACCAATTTGTCACCGAGAGAACTGAGCTGTTCCTGAAGTGCATTGTTCGGATGGTAACCCATAGCTACAACGATTGCATCATACTGCAGCTTTCTGGTTTCCCCATTGATTTCAACTACCATATCCGTATCCGTTACCTCAATGACTTTTGTATCATTCATGAGCTTCACTTCATGATCCAGCAGGAATCTGCGCATCGGGATATAGCGGGTCTGGTCTGTCTTTTCCGCCATTTTATGAGCCATTTCCACGACCGTGATTTCACCGCGTTCACCACCCGCAAGATACATCGCAGTTTCGATTCCGACTTCTCCACCGCCTGCGACAAGAATACGGCCTTCAACCTGTCTGTATCCAAGCAGAATCTCTCTTGCCGGAATTACATTATCCCGATTGCCGAGAAACTTCGGCTGATTAGCAAGCCCGCCAGTCGCAAGAATCACCTTGTCTGCGCCGAAAGCGATGATGTCCTGCGCCGATGCAGTTTTGTTCAGTATGACTTTGACATTTTCAAGCTTTGAAAGCTGTTTTCGGAGGGCAATAATATAACTTGCAAATTCTCCTTTTCCCGGAGGGCAGACTGCCGCAAGCAGTTCACCGCCGAGTTTAGAATTCTTTTCCCAAAGCGTAACATCATGACCGCGTCTTCCGGCTGCGATCGCCGCCTGCATTCCGCCCGGACCGCCGCCGATCACCAGAACCTTCTTCGATTCCGGCTGATCATCAAATGTGTATCTGTATTCATTGCCCAGCTCCGGATTCAGACAGCACCGAATCGGAATCTGCTTAACGACCCAGCCGGTGCATCCCTGAACACAGCGGACGCAAGGCCTTATCTCATCAAACCGGCCTTCCTTCGCTTTATTCGGCATATCCGGATCCGCAAGCGAACAGCGGGACATTCCGACAAAGTCACATGTACCTTCCGCTACCAGTTGTTCTGCCATCAGCGGATCATCAATACTATTGACTGCCATAACCGGAATACTCACAACTTCCTTCAGAGCTTTTGCGTTGCTGCTGGTCCATGCATGACCCTGCGGTGCTACCGACACCTGCGCAAGGTTGTAGGAACCATAAATGCCGTTAGAACAGTTAATTGCATTGACGCCCCAGGTTTCCAGTTCCTTTGCGATCATTCTGCTTTCTGGAAGAGTCCTTCCGTCATAGGTATGTTCTTCTGCAGAGAAGCGGACCATGATCGGATAATCATCGCCGACATTTCTGCGCACTTCATTGTAAACTTCCTTTAAAATACGCATACGGTTATTGAAACAGCCTCCGTATTCATCCGTGCGCTTGTTCTGAGTAAAAGAGAGGAATCCGGCAATCAGATATCCGTTTCCGGCATGAATCTCAACACCATCAAATCCTGCTGATTTCGCGTTTCGTGCGGTAATGCCAAAGTCTTTGACTGTCTGTTGGATTTCTTCGATGGTCATCTCTTCCGTCATCTGACGGTTCCATGGACATGCCTGTGCAGTTGCGCTCTTTACCGGAGCACCGCCATTTACTGCCGAATTGCTCTGACGGCCGGCATGATACATCTGGCAGAAGATCTTTGTACCATACTGATGAACCGCTTTGACCATTCTGCGATGGCCTTCAATCATATCCTCTTTGTAGATCCGGGCGACTCTGGCATAGCCGCCAGCATGGGCATTGACCGCATAGTCTTCGGTAATAATCAGTCCGTAGCCACCTTTTGCTTTTGCCTCATGATAACGAATATACTGTTCTGTCGCATATCCGTCTTTATCACACATATTGGTGACCATCGCGGTTACTGCAAAGCGGTTAGGAATTTCGACATTGCCGATACGGAAGGGTTTAATCATGTACTCAAGTTTCATAACAGCTAATCCTCACTTTCTTTTGTTATGATTTTCACATTTTCAATATAAAAGTTATTGACAATAAATGATATTTCATATTATTGATATATTGATAAATTTTATTTATTAATTGAGGGGGTTTTATGGATCTGTTTGCACTTCATGTATTCTGCTCACTTGGAACGACGCTGAATTATAAAAAAACCGCAGATGAACTGCATATTACACAGCCTGCAGTCAGCTATCACATCAAATCACTGGAGGCAGATCTCGGTGTACAGCTGCTGGAACGTAATAAACACCGTACCGAGCTTACGCCGGCCGGAAGAGAATTTCTGTATCTTGCGGAAAACATGTGTGAACAGGAGCGCTTTGCAAAAGCGCGAATGCGCCAGATCTCCGAAGGCGGCGCCGGACAGCTGACTATTGCGGGGATTCAGACCTATCTTCATCGTATTTCAAAAGCAGAAGCTGTATTTTCCTCCCGGTATCCCAATATCCGGATCGATACCTTTATGATGGATGGCCCGGATCTTCTTCATTCCTGTAAGTTTTCGGAATATGACATTTACTTTGGCGCCGAAAACATGATCAGAGAACATGCAGATTATAAGACCGAAGCCATCTGCACAGACAGCATGGAACTTTTTTATCCATCCTTTCTTCATTCAGAACTCATTTCTTTAAAATGGAAGAATCTGGAAAACATTCCGTTCATATCGATTGCCGAGAAGAATTATCTGCTTTATAAAAGGTCGCAGCTGATTATGAATGATTTTGAATTTCATCCGGTACACATCAATTACTGCACTACCATCGAATCAATTCTTTCCCTGATTGATGCCGGATGCGGAATATCACTGCTGCCTTCCGTATCTGATTCAGAGCATCGCTACAGGAATGTTCTGTCAATTCCTCTCAGTCATGAAGCATCCTCTCTGACTATGAAGGTATCCTGGCGTACTGCTGCCAACTATTCGCTTACTTCCCGTTTTATTCAGATCCTGAAGTCTCTTCTTGAAGATTGCGATTCTGCCGTCTGACACAATCCCACGACAGATTCCCAAGCCGAGAATTTTCGCTTGCAAAATTCATAATCATAGAGAGTATGCTCAGCGCCTCTGCCAATCACTCCATCTGCTCTCCTCCTCAAATCTTCTTGAAACGCAAAAAGACGTTTACTCTGCTGCGAAATGCAGAAAATAAACGTCCATAATCAGTTCAATATTCTATTGTCTATAAGTCCTCAAGTTTTGTGCCTACAGTGACGAGTTCTATTGCTATAGCCACCCGGACATACTTTTTGAGGCGTTTTCCGCGCTTCGACCAGTCGGTCTCACCGAAGATGAAATGCTCGTAAAAGTGCTTAAAATAAAGGATTTCTACGAGTTCAACTTTTGTAGCAACACTATAGTCTCGATATGGCTTGTCCTGGGGAACATATCCACGGCGGTCCCGGCGGCGGGGGCGTATCCCTCTTTTCCGAACAGCGCCAGGTCCCGGGCCAGGGTGCCCGGGTCGCAGG
>JAIKWW010000050.1 GCA_024684465.1 Clostridia bacterium
AAGACATCAAAGAGGACATCACCGACATCTGCACAGGGGACAATTACTATGATCATGAGTATTATGACGCAGACGGGATCCGCCATGTAATAGTGATCGGATGCACTGACGGAGAACCCGAAAACGCAGAGTATATCTTTAATGATAACGGTTATGTATTCTGCCTGGCTCCCTGCATCGAAAACAGTGCACCGGAAGATGAGCTGCATTTGTACCTTGTCAGCTCACCTCTTAATCGCGATATCCGATATGAGGAAGGCAAACCGGCCTGGCTGGCCAATGCGGAAGAGGCACTGGGTCTGTAATGATCCAACGAAAGCCCCGGTCTCTCAGACCGGGGCTTTCTTATCTGCCATAGCTGCGGGGACTGACCTTATCCCCCAAAACTCCCATCGCGTGTTTCGCTGCGATCATACCAAAAGTATAGCAGCGCCCCAGCGACAATCCCGTCTGGTGGAAAGGATAATCCGCTCCGCCATAGAAGGGGCCGCCAAGGTTTCCCGCGCAATACAGTCCCGGGATGATCTCTCCGTTTTCATCCAGGGCCTGTGCATTCTCATTGATAACCACACCGGAGACCTCTGCGGATACACGGATATGTTTTCTGGCTCCCCAGAACGGCGCCTTTTCGATCTTATGCAGGTACTTCGCCGGTTTTCCGAAATCGCTGTCGCAGCCCTTCTCACACATTTCATTATACCGGTCGATGGATGCTTTCATCTTCGCATAGGGAAGATCCAGTTCCTTCGCCAGTTCTTCCAGCGTATCACAACGGTGCAGGTCGATCAGGTTTTTGAATACCCCCTTGGGATCCTCCACCGCTCCGGGAATAAACTTCTCCATCACTGCCGGAGGTACCTTGCCGCTTACAAATTCATCCGCCGGCCACTCCATATAAGAATCATCGTAGATCGCGCAATACCAGCCCTTGGATCCGCTTTCCTTATGATCCTCATCGGCCATACTGCCCTTATAGGACGGCTGGAATTTCAGGATATTCCCCATATACACAAAACCGGTGTATTCATTGGTAAAACGCTCCCCCTCCATATTCAGGAACAGGAAGGGTTCCTCCCACATCAAGGCGGAATCAAAATCATGCATCATCTTGGTATGCCCGAGATTCTCCATTTTTGCCCCGGCGCTGATGGCAAGGATATGTCCGTCTCCGGTCTTTCCGAACTGCTTCTTGTCAAACTCCGCGATATCCGGGCACCAGCGCTTTACCATCTCTTTATTGTTGGTATAATCACCGGTTGCCAGGATCACGGCTTTGGATGCGTTGAACTGCACATAAGTCCCGTCAGCCCTCTTTCCGATCACACCGGCCACCCGCCTGCCATCCATTACAAGTTTTACTCCCGGTGTCTGATAGAACACATCAAGATCCGGACAGCTCTCCTTTATACGATCCACCACTTTACGCAGCGCATTGCCCACATTGAGAGGCTTCGGCCCGACCCAGGGTGCCCAGAAATAGCAATGGTCATCTCCGTATTCATAACTGTTTTCCCGGTCCCTCCAGGTTCCGGTAAAGTCTCCGCTGGTGCTGATAAATGCACACAACTTATCCCCGTCATTTAAGAGCTTTGCGCTCTCGGTATTACTGTCTACTTTACTGCCGTCCCCGTATTCCGTCTCTTTTGTCATTCCCGCGCGGTTAAAAAGCCAGATCATCGCTTCCTCGGAATGCTCCGCGTAAGCCCGCAGCTGCTTTACGTCCGCGCGCCAGTCGCACAGTCCGTTGGTATGGTGTATCCATTTTTCGATCCCGGCCTGCGTCGATCTCGACTTGATGATCGCCGAACCGCAGTTGCCCTGGGATACGACATTGATCTCCTTTTGTAAAAGCGCCGTCTTCGCTCCCAGTTCCGCTGCCCAGCCTGCTGCCGGTACACCTGCCGCACCTGCGCCGACTACCACGATATCGTAATCCTTTGTTTCCGCAATACTGATCTCACCGGTCACACATACCGATCCGGCGATCTCCTCCCTGCTGATCTCCATCATTCCATCCTCTCTTCCTTTGTTAGTAAATGATCCGCCAACGCTACGAACAATTCACACTGATTCCTTCATCTTCCCCGTCTTCCTCCGGCCTGTTCTTCACTTCATTACAGATCTTTTCGATCTCTTCCCTCGGAAAAGCCGGGAAACAGGCATAAAGCCCGTCCAGGTCCATACCTGTGATGCACATATTTTCCACCGCCCTGCGGTCCTGCTCGTTCATGCCTTCTCCTTCCCCGCTGACCTCTCCCGGATCAGCTCCCCCTATATTGAAAATCAATACTTCTGTGCTTAGTCTAAACCATCTTCTCCATATATTTCACCGGAACCGCCCTGATCAGCCACACGCCGTTGACCGACCGGTAGAATACATATCCGTCCCGGTGCATCTCACCGCTCCTGATCCGATACAACACCGGCTTCCCATGCCGCATCCCGACCTTCCTTGCGGTCTCTTCATCCCCGGAAAGATGCACATACAGCCTGGACTTCGGTATCAGTCCCTCACGGTCAATAGCTTCCTCATATTTCGTCGCCGTACCGTGGTAAAGGATCTCCGGAGGCTCTACCTGCTCCAGCTCCACATCTACCGGAATGGAATGGCCCTGATTCGCCCGGATCAGAGTCTTATCCTCGTTGAAAGAATATCGCTGCTTCTCATCCTCATCTACGATGCGTTCCAGATCCTCCATCGTTAAAGGATGCGTTTTGCTCACAGCTGCGATGAGTTCAGAAACATCCGCCCATCCATGCTCATCAAGAGTGATCCCGATGGTTTCCGGCTTGTGACGAAGTATCAGAGATATGAATTTGCTAAGCCCTGTAATAATCTTTGTCCGCCCATTATCCTTCTTTGAGATCAATTGATCCAGATATTGTAATCTCGGGTACATCCGATCGCCTCGTGGTATTTTTGCGGTTATCCGCATTTTTCTCATCTATAATATAGCATACGGCCTTCCTCACGCCAACACGACGCATTAAATATTTGCGGCTATCCGCTTTTTTTCCTCGTTACGGTCGGCAATTATTTTATATCCCGGGAACACAAAATGGCCGCGCATGGCGGCCTTTTGCAATCAGAAAAAGCACGTTTACCTTTTCAGAAAGCCGTCTCCGATGGATAATTTATTTCTTTTCCTGAATCCCTTTAACAAATACACTCCCAGCACCGCATTAAATCCCACAGCAGCGAAAACGCTGAATCTTTCAATGATCCCAAAGTGATCCGCTGATACCGCACTCTTACCGATCGCACCGACAAACATCATTGCAAGTGCGATCGCCGCCCAGATCCCGATCCCCTTCATGCCGTTCTTCTTGAAGCCCGCTACGATCAGTATGGTAAGCGATGCGATGGAAAGCAGCACGACAGCTATCGTAACAGCAATATGCATTTTCTCCTGGAAGGCAGCTATCTCTTTTCCGCTGTCCGCAAGCGGAAACATCCTGTATCCTATCGCCGAGATCCAGTTCATTATGGCGAACAGATAAATGCCCAGCCGAAACAGTTTTGTGCCGGTCTTTTTATCCGATACGAAGATGGATACACACATCATGCATACCGGGCTGCATACATTATATGCCGCCGATAACTGGTTCCACAAAAGCCTGGAGGGAGCCGCCTCAGCCGACAGATCGCTTACTGCCTGTGCCATCCAGTCGTATCCCGGGAATGCTAAAGGCGCAAAAACAACTGCCACCGTATAGCTTATCAATGATACGATACCGGTCAGACCGGTCCAATTGATCAGTTTTCTTTCCATTATCGTACCTCCATCTGCTCACAGAACCACTGTATGTATTCTTTTATTTCCTTTGGCATTTTGGCTGTCACAGGCGGGACATTCCGTCCTGCCGTGATCATATCCATTTGTCTGTCAACGAGAGAATGGATCGTCATAGCATAGGACAGCGCTGCCGTATCTACATTCTCATTCTTCATCTTTCCGTGTACTACCAGCGCATAGAAGAGGTTCTTCGTCTGCAGGATCATCCGTTCCGTCTCATCCAGCATGATCTGCGCCGCAACGGGCGATAAGCTTCGTTCTGAATAAAGGACTTTAAAGAACTTCATCATGTTCTCATCCGAAAGAAAACCAAAGTATACAGATATGCTATGCGACAATATCTGCGCAAGGCTTTTGTCTTCAGGAAATGCATCAGCTCCGGATGCAGTTCCGGCACCCGTTTTTGCCTTTTCTCTGAGAAAAGTATACATACTGTTTACAAGCTCTTCTTTGGACTTGAAATGGTTGTACAGCGACGGCTTTCTGATCCCGACTTTGTCTGCTATCTGCGATAAAGATACGGATTTCAGCCCATATTCGGCTGCAAGCTCTAAGGCAGCATAGATTATTTCTTCTTTTCTGTTCATTATTTCGCCTCGCTTTCGTATGGTAGTTATTATACTACCGTTCGTTAGTTTGTCAACAGGATCTTTGCATGAAAAAACGGCGGCTGCAAGATCTCTCTCATAACCGCCGTTTCAGGGTTCAATATTCAATTATCCTCATACAAAGCTCAGTTTTCCTTTCGCACGCTTCAGGATAATGCATCCGCTTATGATAGCGTACAAAAGGTATAAGATATTTATCATATTCCATAAACGCTTAATCCAACCAGAGCTGCTATACATATAAGCCCAATGGGTGACAGTCCTTTTTTGATGACTTTTCGGGAGCCAAAATAAATCAACGCCAGGAAGCAGGTAATGAGAACTGCTGTAAAATCAACGCTGCTTTTCGTCATTACATAGCAATTGCCGATGATCATATATACTCCTGTTGCCAGGATCACGCCGATCACACAAGGCTTAAGACCGCGCAGTGCCGCCTGCAGGTATGGGTTCTTAACAAGGCTCTTCGAAAACGCCATGACAAAAAGAATAAATAAAAAAGCAGGAAGCATTACCACAGTCGTGGCGATCAGCGCCCCGGCCAGACCTCCCTTATTGCTGCCTACATAAGTGGCAAGATTTACCATGATAGGCCCAGGTGTACTCTCACTGACCGCTATCATGTACGACAGCATCTCATCATCCAGCCAGCCGTGTGCCAGCACCACATCCCTGATAAGCGGTATCGCCGCATACGCTCCGCCAAATGAAAACAGTCCGACTTCCAGGAAGCCTATCAAAAGGTCTAAGAATATCATGCTTTTCCCTCCTTCCTGCGTGCTTTTTCCGCAAGAAAGAAGGCTACACTGACAAGCGCCGCCGCAAGCATCACCACTATCGATGATAAGTGCAGCTTCAGCACGTTGATAAGCATTATCAGAGCAAAAGAAGCCAAAAGAATACCTGTCTGTAACGCTTTCTTCTGCATCTTTCTGATCATCCTGATCGCCGCATCAAGGATCAATATGCCGACCGCTATCTTGATCCCCTTAAATGCGTTCGCTATCCACGTGATCTCCAGGAATCCTTCCAAAAACACGGATATGACAAAAATAATAACAAACGAAGGGATCGTCACTCCGAGAGTTGCAAGGATTGCGCCCGGAAGCTTGGCTTTCTTATAGCCAACGTACGTAGCACAGTTGATCGCTATCGGTCCGGGAGTGGATTCCGCGATCACCGTTATATTCATCATTTCGTCATGTGTGATCCAGTTTTTCCGTTCAACGCAGATATTCTCAATGATCGAGAGCATCGCGTACCCTCCTCCGAAGGTAAATAAACCTATCTTTGCAAAGGTTAAGAACAGTTCAATAAGTATGGGCATTTATATTTTCCTTTTTATAGTTTTTCCGCAATTTCAAATGCTTTTCTCAGATACTTACCGGCGTTTTCATCCCTTTTAGCACCATTACCATATCCTCTGGTCATCTCATCAAAAGCATATACTTCGCAGGTTTTTGCTCTGTTTCTGATCCGGTCACCAACCATAACTGTCTTCATTGCTTCCAGCTGATCTCTTCTTACCTTATCTTTTAATGACCCACCCATGGTAATCAAAAGTATAACTTTTTCCAGACATTTCATGGTTGGTTTATCCCCATATGCAAATCCGTAAGTCCATACCCGTTGAAACCATCCCTCTAACATAGCAGGAGACGAAGTCCAAAAATCAGGGTAAATAAAGGCAATCGCATCTGCTTCATTTATCTTTTTCTGCTCAAAGAGAACGTCCTCCGCTACCGGACTATCCAGATTATAAAACCCTTCTCTTATATACTCTTTTTCCGACATCACGGGATTGAATCCATCTGCATACAGATCAGAAACCTCGTATGAATGCCCTGCGCTCTCCAGTCCTTTGATAAAAGCTTCTTTTACTTCGTATGTGAAACTGTTTTTACTTGGATGACAATATATAATCAGTACTTTCATTTTGATTTCATCACCTCTTCTTTTTTATGAATGTGTGACGCGCCTGAATTTATTTGTTCAGGCGGTTCCTTAATTCCACTCTGACTGTTTCCAGATTACTGCAGGTCAGGATCGGGATAAGCTTATTGATTTCGTCAATACTCTTGTCCCACCATTTAAACTTCAGCAGCAGGTCTGTCAGTTCATCATCAAAGCGTTTTCTAAGCACTTTTGCCGGATTGCCAACTACAATAGTATAGGAATCAACATCGTTGCCTACTACACTGTTCGCACCGATTATAGCCCCGTCACCGATATGAACCCCTGGAAGTATAACTGCATTCTGTCCAATCCACACGTCATTTCCAATTACGATATCTCCTTTCAGCGGAAGATCGTCAGTCGCAGGAGGTTCCATATCCCAGCCTTCCAGAGTATAGAATGGGAATGTTGACACAGCATTCATCTGATGATTCGCACCGTTCATAACGAATTCGACTCCTGCCGCGATCTGGCAGAACTTGCCGATGATCAGCTTATCACCATTCCAGTCATAATGGTGTGTCACATGACTCTCAAACTCCGAATCTGCGATATAAGTAAAATCGCCTACAATGATATTCGGATTCTTGATTGTTGGCTTCACATATATCTCTTTGTCATATCCGGCAATCGGATGAACTTTATTCGGATCAGGCCTTTTTCTATCATTCATACTCATTCACTCTTTTCCGAATCCTTGATTCTGTAATAGTCCTCAGCATTCACGCCGATCTCGACATAGTCCTTCGGCTTTGAACTATTCTTGTCCAAAAGACATACGCACTCCACATGCATCGTGTGGCAGAACTGGTCGACCTGGCGGATGCGTTTTATCTCATAGGTTGAGAGAGACTCCGCAGGTGCGGTTTCTGCGCCGGATCCATCGGAAACCGCGCCAGTGAGGATCTTCAGATCCCTGCAGAGGGTTCCGGGATCGCAGGAAACGTAGATGATCTTTTCAGGCCCGCACTTCATGATGGCCTCCAGCAGCTCCGGACGGCATCCGGCTCTCGGCGGATCCACGATTACCACGTCGGGACGTTCTGTGGAGCCCGCTGTTTCAGGGTCACCCGGAATCCTGTATTCCTCATCGCCGCGGAGCAGGTCAAATACACGTTCTTCAGATTTACCCGTCAGGAATCTGATATTCACCAGACCGTTGATAACAGCGTTTCTGTTGGCATCGATGACAGCGGCCTTGTTCTGCTCTATTCCCCACACGTACTTCACGTGGGATGCGCAGTAAATGCCGATGGTTCCCACGCCGCAGTACAGGTCGTAAATGATCTCATTCCCCCGGAAGTCAGCAAACTCCACAACAGTATCGTAGAGTTTCTTCATCTGAGGCGGGTTCACCTGATAGAAGGAGAAAGGTGAGATTTCAAAATTCACGCCGCCTATGGAGTCGTGGATGATCCGGTCTCCGTACAGTACTTCAAAATCTTTTGAAGGCACGGCCAGCGTCTTTTCGCTGTTGAAGCTGAGTATCAGGCTGCGGAGCTCGTAGGGTTCTCCGTCATGCGCGGTTCCCGGTATTTCAGGGATATCCTCATCGCTTGCTGCCGCTTCTTCCGCAGCCAGCAGCTTATCCCATTCATCGTCTGTATAATTGAGGCGGTCGACGGCATCGTACAACAGGTTTGCCAGCAGATCCTGATGACCCAGTTTTTTGCCGTTTATCACCAGAACCACCATGACCTCATGGGACTCGAACCCTGTCCTGACGATCATCTGGCGAAGGCGGCCCTTCCGGGATCTTTCATCGTACACCGAGGTCCCGGTGCGTCCGATGAAATCCCTGAGGGCAGCTGCGCAGGCGTTCGCCGGATCCGACTGGATCATGCAGTCAGGGCAGTCGATGACTCTGCGGTCTGCACCGTCATAAAATCCCAGCGACAGAGGGCTCTTGTTCGTGATGCTCCCGTCCTTTTCAGTCACTGCCGCGCCTGAAAACATCGCATATACAGCCTTGTCCCTGTAGCGCCAGGGCTCATCCATCCCAACTATGGGCTCGATCTCAGGGTACTCACCGCCGTAGATCCTGTCCAGCTTGTCCCTGAGCTGGCGCTCCTTCAGCTTCAGCTGCGACCCGTATGTCATGCTCTGAAGCTGGCAACCGCCGCATTTCCCATATTCCGGACAGGGAGCATCGCACCTGTCAGCGGACGCCTCAAGGATTTCCAGGATGCTCCCGTGAGCGATATTCTTCCTGATGCTCCCGATCTTCACCCGGGCTCTGTCGCCGGGAACAAGCCCGGGAACAAAGGTCACAGTGCCCTCCACGCGCCCGATTCCTTCGCCCTTTGTACTGACGTCTGTTATTTCTATATCGTAGATCTTCCCTGTTTCCATAGTATTCCTTCCCCTCAGGCCCCGGCAGCCGGTGCCGCTCCATAAACAGATTCCCGGTCCTCAGCGCTCCTGCGCAGCCGGGCTCGATTTTCCGTCTTATATTATACTATAATCCCCGTCCTTCATCGAGCATAACAGGGCGGAGCACCCGGCACGAATGCCAGCTGGCAGCCGGTGCCAGGTTCGCCAGTGTACCGGAAAACGAAACTCATCAAGCAGCCGCTGACAGTAAAAAACCGGCAAAGCCTCTGAACTTCACCGGTTAATCTCACAATTATTCGATTTTTATTTCTCCAGTTCAGCCGCAACTGCCGCCCTCACTTCTTCCATATCCGCAGTTGGCTCGAAGCGGGCGATCACCTTGCCCTGCCTGTCCACGAGGAATTTTGTAAAGTTCCACTTGATATAGGCCTTATCGCCGAACTTTTTATTGTTAATGTCTGTAAACTTCTTCAGCGCCGCATTCTTCAGACCCTTCCCAAATCCCGAGAAAGGGATTTCTGTCGCCAGATGCGCGAACAGCGGATCAGCATCCTCCCCGTTCACATCGATCTTGGCGAACTGCGGAAACTCCGTTCCGAACTTCAGAGTGCAGAACTCGTGAATCTCCTCCTCCGATCCCGGAGCCTGGTCCGCGAACTGATTGCACGGAAAATCCAGAATCTCAAAGCCCCTGTCCCTGAAGTCCTTATACATCGCCTCCAGCGGATCGTAGTGAGGCGTAAATCCGCAGCCCGTTGCGGTATTCACGATCAGCAGCACCTTTCCCCGATAATCGGACAGACTCACATCATTCTTCTGCAGATCCTTTACTGTAAAATCATAAACTGTATTCATAAACATTTCCTTTCAATTCCCTTTTTTTCATCTCCGGACACTTCATTTCATTTCATATCCGGTCATTACCCTTTTTTATTCCTTTTTATCCAGCAGTCCGTAGAGCAGCGTGTATAGCTTCTGGGCATCTTCCGGCTGAAGCTTTATGCAGTTCGACACCTTGGCAGGCACATCCTTCACCTTTTCCTGCAGCTCACGGCCCTCCTCCGTCAGAGTGATCCTCACAACCCGGTCGTCATCCTCGCTCCGGTTTTTCTCAATATATCCGGCCGTCTGCATTTTCTTCAGCAGCGGCGAAAGCGTTCCGTTATCCAGCATCAGCTTGTCGCAGATCTCTCCCACCGTCAGGTCATCCTTCTCCCAGAGCACCAGAAAGACCAGATACTGCGTATACGTCAGTCCCAGCGGCTTCAGCCACGGCGTATACAGGTTCACCACGCATCTCGACGCGGCGTAAAGGGGAAAACATAACTGATTGTCCAGCTTCATCGCCTCATGATAATCATATTCCATCTTACAACATTCCTTTCTTGTATTTGATACAATTATATTTTACACAATATACTCACGCCGTCAAGTTCTATTTTAACTTTTTTCGCGGAAAATATTATTCCGTCTATAACCGCTCATCCCAACACCTCGCAAAATAAAAAACAGACGAAGCATCCCGCTCCGCCTGTTGGTAATATTAATATTAATATTAATATCCGGGGCTCCGCCCGTCAGATCCGTGAGATCCCGGGACTCTGAGAACCTAGAGTCCCAGTCCTATCAGCTGCTCCGCCATGCCCTTCATATCCAGCATGCTGGTCTTCTGAACCCTGTCCTTCCACTCGTCAGGGAATGAAGATGCTCCCGAATATGCTCCGCAGATATTTCCGCAGATAGCACCGTTAGTATCCGCGTCGTCACCTGCATTGATAGCCGCCATGATACCCTCCGGGCCGTTGCCTGCGACTGCATAGAATGCTCCGAGGGCGATAGGCACTGACTCGTAGGAGAACATGCTGGATCCGAAAATACCTGTCAGATCGTCCAGGATCTCCTTGATATCCCTTTCGTTTCCGCTGTCACCGTCCACGATGGACTCGATGAGGCGGATCCTCTTTGCTACTGAAGGTGCAGTGATCTCAACACCCCTGCTCTCGCCGTAAAGAGCTGCCTCATAAGCCGCATTAAGCACTTCGCTGGGGCTGAATCCGCCCTTTACGCCGCATGCCACTGCAGCAGCCACTGCGCAGGCTGCTGCCACCGCCGGACGGCTTCCGTGGCTTGGCAGTGAGGATGCCACAGCAGCATCCAGGCATGCGCTCATATTTTCACAGTAGGCAACGCCCACCGGCGCAACTCTCATGGCGCTTCCGTTGGTATTGCCCTGACCTGCAGTGAGCTTCGGATCTCTGCCCTCGATGATTGCTTCAAGATATCTTCTTGTGGAAGGTCCGATAACTGTAGTCTCCAGCATCTTGTTCTCGATTGCCCACTCTCTCATCGCCTTATTGAAAGCCTCTTCCGAGAAGCCTCTGTTGTCGATGAGGTTGTGGCAGATGATGACACTTTCCATAGTATCATCTGTGATCTCAGCAGCCTGCA
This sequence comes from Clostridia bacterium, assembly GCA_024684465.1. GTDB lineage: Bacteria > Bacillota > Clostridia > Peptostreptococcales > Anaerovoracaceae > JAIKWW01. The sequence goes on from JAIKWW010000050.1 coordinate 11,144, forward strand.
GAGCGCCGTGCTTGTCCTGAGCCTCGGCATCCGGCTGGAGAAAATCACGGATATATCCATATGTCTTTTCTATCTGGGCTCTGGTCATGAAAGACGCAGGCATGCCCATGGCGTCGCCGATGGCGCCGCCTATAAGAGCCCCGTAGGCTCTGTCTTCCTTTGTTGTAGTCATTATTTTCAAATCCTCCGAAAAAGTATCTGTTATTCCTCGTCCAAAGTCCAGAATCCGTGAGGTCCCTCGATGGTCACAGTCTTCGATGCGCATCTTGCTGCCAGTTCAACGGATTCCCTTATGGAAAGATCATTCATCATGGCATAGAGCAGAGCTCCCGCGAAGCTGTCTCCCGCACCGGTGGTATCCACTGCAGTCACCTGCTCGGCCTTGTACTCCAGGCTTCTCATTATGCCCGGCAGCTTTGGATCTCCGTAGCACACCGTACCTCCGGAAGCTCCGGCCTTTATTACCACCATAGTGCCGTTCTTCGTGGCAAGTTCCACAGGCATAATCTTTTCTATGACTTCCAGCTCCACGTTATTTGGAGTGATAACAGAGCTTATGTCCAGGATCCTCTGAAGCAGGTCTTCCCGGATCTCACCCACCAGCGGGCTCGGATCGAAGAGTATCTTTGTTCCGCATTCGTGGAGTTTTTCCAGACAATCCATAACCCTGCCGGCGTCCCTGTCCAGGAGATAGTATCCTGTCACGCCCGCAGCTGCAGGCCGTCTGAATGCCGCCGCACTGGCAAGAGCCTCGCTGAAGACACCCTCGGCGCCCTTCTGCGTCATAAAGGTTCTCTCACCGTCAGGTTCGAGGAATACAAAGCACTTACCGCTGGGTTCATCCACGATCTTTACGAAATCAGAGGAGAGCCCGTGGCCTATCATGTAGTCGATCAGCTTTCTGCCGATCTCATCATTTCCCACGCTGGAGATGACGCTGGCCTTACCTCCGAGATTTTTTACGGTTACAGCCATATTGACAGCACAGCCGCCGACTCTGTATGTTTCGGAGTTCAGCATCACGTCCTGGCCATGGCGGGGCCACTCATCTATCTCATAGTAGCAGTCCATTACCAGACCGCCGAAGATCAGGCATTCCGGATCACGTTCCTGCTTGCCGCCTACGATTACATCCATATCCGTCGTCATATCCATCTCCTATTTCTCCAGCTGAATGAGATAGTCCGGCTCCCACGAAAGGATAACTTCTTCACCTCTCTGCGGTTCTCTGGAAAGAGAGCCACCGGTTGCCTCTGTTCTCACCATCATGCCGCCGCAATCCACGATCGAGCTGATGACATTTCCGGAATAGATTATATGATTGATCTTTCCTCTGAGTGCGCCCACCGGAGTTTCAGCACCTACCGCCGGATTCATGATCACATGTTCAGGACGGACCGCAAACAGTACATCCTCTCCCGGAGCTGCAGTGGTACTGCCCGTAAGTGTCAGTTCGCTGTTTTCGGTTGCGATGGTAACAATGCCATTTCCTGCGGAAACCAGTTTGCCCTCAAAGAAATCCGCCTTGCCGAGGAAATCCGCTACGAAACGGTTTCTCGGTGACTCGTAAACCTCTCTCGGCGTTCCGGTCTGCTCGATTATGCCGTCATGCATTACTACGATCCTGTCGGAGAGAGTCATTGCCTCTTCCTGGTCGTGTGTTACAAAGAATGTTGTAACCTTGGATTCTTCAAGAAGTCTTCTGAGCTCGGACTGCATCTCCACTCTGAGCTTCTTGTCCAGCGCGGAAAGACATTCATCCAGAAGCATTACGCTGGGACGGATAACCAGAGCTCTTGCCAGTGCAACACGCTGCTGCTGGCCGCCGGAAAGCTGTTTAGGCTTTCTCTGAGCATACTCTGCCATGTGGACTCTCTCCAGAGCGTCCATCACTCTGCCAGGGATCTCGGACTTGGGCACTCCGTGCTGCTCCAGACCGTAAGCCACGTTCTGGGCTACAGTCATATGAGGGAACAGTGCGTAGCTCTGGAATACCATTCCGATATTTCTCTTGTTTACAGGCACTCTGCCCACAGGCTGGTCGTCAAACAGCACTTCGCCGTCATCCGGGATCTCAAAGCCTGCGATCATACGGAGTGTCGTCGTCTTACCGCAGCCGGAAGGTCCCAGAATAGACACCAGACTGCCGTCTTCCACATCCAGATTGATGTGATCAACTACGGTATTGGAACCGTAGACCTTTGTTATATTCTTAAGATTAACTCGAGCCATTCCTAATTATCTCCTCCAACTAATGATTTAATATTCGAGCGCATGATCAGGCCGACGATGGCCAGTACCACAAGTGAAAATCCGATGATCACAGTAGACAGAGCGTTGATCTCCGGAGTGAAACCGAATTTAATCGAAAGCTGGATCTCGATCGGAAGTGTGGAATAACCGCTCGGCATGAGGAAGTAGCTGATAGGGAAGTTGTCAAAACTGATCATGAACGAGAGGAACCCTCCTGCGATCATAGCCGGAGCAAGTGCAGGCAGTGTGATCCTTCTGAATGTGGTCAGCGGGCCGGCTCCCAGTGATGCACTCATCTCCTCCAGGGACTTGTCCAGAGAGCTGATTCTCGCCCTGAGCACCAGCAGTGAGTACGGAAGGGAGATCACGATGTGTCCCAGCGCCACAAATATCATGTTCTTCTCAAATCCCAGCTGACGTATCATCAGCAGTGAAGAGAGACCCATTATCAGCCATGGAATACTCATCGGCATCATCACGATACTGTTGAAAATGCCTTCAGTCCTGCGGGCAAGATATCTCTGTCCCAGGATGAACATGGTTCCCAGGATCACGCAGATGATTCCGGTGATCAGGGCCAGTACCATGGAATTTTTAGCCGCTTCCATGAGAGCTCTGTCCTCCGCCAGATCCCTGTACCAGTCGAGGGTGAAAGCGAAAGGCAGCGAATTGTATCTGGATTCGTTGAAACTCAGCAGCATCAGTACGAATATCGGAGCGTAGAGGTACAGCAGAACCAGAATGATGAGGATCTTGCCCAGTACGCCGGTCTTGTTGTTATTGCTCATACCTGCCACCTCTTTCCTGCACTGTTGAGTCCACCCATGCAGATCAGCACCATAGCCAGCAGAAGGAATGCAATGGCTGCGCCGAAGTTCCATCCGTAGATTTCAAAGAACTGATCCTCTATGATGTTTCCGATGGTCAGGCCGCCTGTTCCGCCGAGGATTCTCGGCTCGACGAAGGAGCCCAGGCATGGGATAAATACTATTGTCACTCCCGAAATGACGCCGGGCATCGATAACGGGAAGATTACTTTCATGAATGTGGTCGTCTTGGATGCTCCGAGACTTCTGCTCGCTTCCAGCATGGCGTCGTCAAGACGTTCCAGCGCCATGAAGATCGTTACTACCATATATGGGAAAAACGCGTGAGTCAGACCGATGATAACGGCAGCCTTCGTATAGAGGATGCCCAGTCCGTTCTCAGCTAAACCGAATGTCATGAACAGACGGTTGAGAATGCCTCCGTCCTGGAGGAAGATGAGCCAGCTGTACACACGAACCAGCTGATTTGTGAAAAATGGAATGATCACCAGGACCAAAATGATATTCTTTAACCCCTTGAGCTTTTTAGCCATAATGTACGCCAGAGGATAGGCGATCACAAGGCTCACCAGTGTAACACAGAGACTGATCAGAATGGATGTCCCGGTTACTTTTATGTACGTCAGATTTGAAAAGAACTTCGCGTAATTCGCCATGGAGAATTCCCCGGTGGCATCGCTGATAAAGCTCGTGTAAAACATTATTACCAGCGGAAACAGCGCGAACAGCAGCAATGTCAGCATTGCCGGCCACGTCATAATCGTACGTCTGTCTTTGATCAAAACAGTCACCTCTGTGCGGCTCTCTCGCCGCTTACCAATAAAAAGAAATGTTGAAATTGCAATAATTGCGGCGCTCCGATAACTCGACGCGCAAACACAGATATAAGGGACTGCACCGGTAGGGCACAGTCCCTTATTCAGAACTAGTCTAATGTTGCTCAGTCTTCCGGCTCGTCGTTCACAAAACCGGTGTGCTGATTAAGAAGCCTTTACCTCTGTCCAGAGATCATTCCAGGTCTGCTTAACTTCATCTGTACGATATTCCATGAATACCAGATGGCTGAGGGATTCCTCATCGATGCAGCACTGCTTTGCATACTCAGGATCGAGAGCTTCAGCTGCTGCCTGGTTTGCAGGAGCAGGGCCGCCCTTTTCAACCCATGCCTTCTGAGTATCCTTGTCTAACATAGCGTTGATGAACTTGTATGCGAGATCCTTGTTCTTGGAAGAAGCAGGGATAGCCCAGTTGTCCACCCAGCCGATTCCGCCGTCAGCAGGAACAACAAATGCGATAGGCTGTCCTTCAGCTCTCATAGTAGCTGTCTGGCCGGACCACATGAGTCCCAGATCAACCTGACCGCTTGCGAAGAGCTTGGAGAACTCGTCGCCTGTCTGCCAGTAAGTCTTGTTCAGAGCCTTCTGCTTGATGAGCAGAGCCTTGATTGCATCGAGGTCGCTCGGATTGTTAGGATCCTGACCGAGAGCCATAGCTGCTGTCATGATGGCATCGTTGTAGTCATCTCTGAAAGCGATTCTGCCCTTGTACTTCTCGTCGAAGAAATCCTTTACAGAAGCCGGTGCTTCCTTCAGATTGTCAGTATTATATGCAATAGATGTTGAACCCCATACGAACGGAACTGCATAGAGCTTGCCGTCTGCGCCGATGCATTCCTTCTGAGTCTGGAATCTCTCGAAGAGCTGTTCAAAGTTAGGAACCTTTGCAGTGTCGATTGGCTCCAGAAGTCCTGCTTCGATAGCTGCCGGAAGGATAGAGCAGTTAGGGAGGCAAACGTCGATCTCGCCCTCACCGCCTGTCTTCAGCTTTGTGAGAAGGTCTTCTTCACTGTCCATGTAAGTGTTTACGATTTCGCAGTTGTTCTCCTTTTCGAACTTTTCAACGAAATCCTTGTCATCGGAAAGATAATCCTTCCAGTTTACTACATAGAGCTTTGTAACTTCGCCCTTGTCAGCATCTGCGCTGCCGCTTTCCTGAGCAGTCTTTGTGCCGCCGCATGCAGTCATGGATAAAACCATGATGGCAGTCATGCCGAAGGCTAACATTTTCTTAGCAAGTTTCATTTCATTCTCCTTAAATATTCAAGTAATAAAACTTTTCCAAAGATGGAAGTCTCCTTTCAGGATACTCCCAACCGACTAATGTTACCACACTTCGTAACACTTTGACAATTATTTTACGATAATATTACAGAATTAATTGAAGAATCCTCTATACATCGCCGCTGCTACAGCGCTTTTACAGCCTTTACAATATCCGCTGCAGTTATGTTGTACTCTGCCATGAGTTCAGCAGGCTTTCCCGACTGACCGAATCTGTCCTGAACGCCCACCATCTTCATCTTTACAGGCATCTCCTGAGCAACCACTTCAGCAACTGCACTGCCGAGTCCTCCTATCACGGAGTGTTCCTCCGCCGTGACGATGGCTCCGGTTTCCTTTGCGGCTTTGATGATGATCTCCCTGTCGATCGGCTTTATTGTGTGCATGTCGATAACGCGGACTTCAACGCCTTCCTTCGCAAGTTCCTCCGCAGCCAGCAGCGCTTCATTGACCATGATGCCCGTGGCGATGACTGTGCAGTCCTTTCCGTCTCTGACACAGTTTCCCTTGCCGAGCTGTATATCTGCATCTTCGCCGTAGATGACAGGCACGCTGTATCTGCCGAGGCGTACATAAGTCGGATCCTCCGTCTCTGCAACCTGTGCCAGCAGCTTCTTTGTGGATACCGCATCTGCAGGGTTGACAACGACCATGCCCGGGATGACTCTCATGAGTGCCAGGTCTTCTATGCACTGATGGCTGGCGCCGTCTTCGCCCACAGTCACACCTGCATGAGTTGCACAGATCTTAACTCCGATGTGAGGATATCCCATGGAATTTCTGATAACCTCATAAGCTCTGCCGGCAGCGAACATCGCAAAAGTGCTGACGAACACCTTCTTGCCGGAAAGAGCCAGGCCTGCAGCCATGCCCATCATGTTATTCTCCGCGATTCCCGCATTGAAGAATCTCTCCGGATATACCTTCTTGAACTCAGCAGTCATTGTGGACTTTGACAGATCTGCGTCCATTACCACCATTTCCGGATACTTTGCGCCCAGTTCAGCCAGGGCTTCTCCGTAGGCCTTACGGGTTGCGATCTTATCTGCCATTACCATTCACCTCCAAGTTCTTTCACTGCCTGTTCAGCCTGCTCGTCGTCCGGAGCCTTGCCGTGCCATCCTGCCTGATCCTCCATGAAGGAAACGCCCTTGCCCTTCACTGTCTTTGCGATGATCACGTGAGGCTTGCCCGGATTTGATTCCGCATGTCTCACTGCAGCTTCGATCTGATCGAAGTCATGGCCGTCTATGCTCTGTACGTCCCAGCCGAAGGATCTGAATTTCTCATCGATCGGAGTGACGGTGATAACATCCTCGTTCTTTCCGTCTATCTGCAGACCGTTCCAGTCCACAAATGCCACGATACTGTCAAGGCCGTAGTGACCTGCAGACATTGCAGCCTCCCAGATCAGCCCCTCCTGAAGTTCGCCGTCTCCCAGCACAGCAAAGACGCGGGAGTCCGAACCGTCGATCTTGTTTGCGAGAGCCATGCCCACAGCCACAGAAAAGCCCTGGCCCAGTGAGCCGGTGGACATTTCGATTCCCGGAATGTTCTTTCTGTCCGGATGTCCCTGAAGTATCGCACCGATGTGACGAAGCTTCAGCAGTTCCTCTTTAGGAAAGAATCCCTTTTCCGCCAGCGCTGCGTAAACAGCAGGGGCAGCGTGACCCTTAGAAAGAACCAGACGATCTCTTCCCTCCATCTGAGGATTCTTCGGATCCACCTTCATTTCGCTGAAATACAGGTAAGTGATAATGTCAGCTGCTGACAGTGAGCCGCCCGGATGTCCGGATGCGGCTGCATGAACCGCCTTTATGATGTCCACGCGGACATCTGCAGCCTTTGCCTCCAGCATTTTCTTGTCGATTGACATATGCTCCTCCATTAGAATGAAATAATGCAAAAGTGTAACGTCTGCTGAGCAGACTCTAACTGATATATTCTATCACGTACGCGAGCAAAATGCATCCGCATCCTGAGATTATACGGAGGATCTCCGGGAAAGTATCCCATCCACGGCATATTCTTTATCCCCGCATGGAGGCAAAAAAAGGAACGGGCACACCTCACTCTGCAGTGCGCCCGTTCCTTCATTTGCTATTATCTCAGGGGGTTGATCAATGATCAGTCCATGGTTATGCAACTTCGTATGGTTCCGATTTCCGTAACCGTCTCAGTCACCCTGGCGTGGATTCCGTACAGTTTTTCGATCAGTGACTCATCCAGCACTTTTTCGGGAGTGCCGTCCGCTATGATCCTGCCGTTCTTCAAAGCCAGCACTTTATTGGCATACCTGAAGGAATGCTCCGGGTTGTGGGTGGACATGAGCACTGTGTAGCCTTTTTCCGCAAGCCTTCTGCAGAATTTCAGGACGTGGTGCTGGTTTCCGTAATCCAGGTTCGCTGTAGGTTCGTCCATTATCAGCGTTCCCGCATTCTGAGCCAGTGCCCTGGCTATCAGGACCAGCTGCCTCTCGCCGCCGGAGATCTGTGCCACGCCTCGATCAGCCTTGTCTTCTATTCCCAGCTCATGCATGGCATATCTGGCTGATTCGATCTGCTTTTTCCCGGGCGACTCGGTCATACCCAGAGTTCCCGTAGTTCCCATGAGCACGGCGTCCATAACGGTGTAGTTGAAGGTGGGCTCAGAGGACTGGGGTATGTAAGCCACTCTGGATGCCAGGCACTTTCTGGACAGCGTCCTCACATCGGAGCCGTCTATATTCACATCCCCTCTGAACCCCTGCTGAAGTCCGAGAATGCAGCGGAATAGAGTACTTTTGCCGGCACCGTTGCAGCCCAGCACGGATACCAGTTCTCCCTTTTCCGCGCGGAAATCCACACCCTTCAGCACGTCATGTCCGCTGTAGGAGAATTTCAGGTTCTTAACTTCTATCGGCATTTCGTTTACCTCCTCCCAGAAGTAAATATACGAATATGGGAGTTCCCACAAAAGCAGTCAGAATTCCCAGAGGAATCTCTGAGGTTGTTGTTATTCTCGAGATATCATCCACCGTCATCAGGAACGAAGCCCCGAAGAGCAGGCTTGACGGAACCAGTATGCGATAATCGTACCCGAATATCATCCTGCAGAAATGTGGAATTACCAGACCCACCCAGCCGATCATTCCGGAAACTGAAACGCTGGCTGCAGTCAGCAGCGTGGCGCAGAACACCACCACGGCCCGGTACGACCGGGTATTGATTCCCATGGACTCCGCTTCATCCTCCCCGAGGGTGAGCAGATTCATGCGCCAGCGCATAGCCAGCAGCGGAACCGTCCCGATCATTACCGGAATAAGTACAAATCCCACATCCTGCATTTTGATGGAAGCCAGACTTCCCATGAGCCAGTAGGTTATGGCAGGCAGCTGATCCTGAGTATCCGCCACAAGTTTTACGAATGATGTTCCTGCGGAAAAAAGCGAGGATATCATCATTCCCGAAAGGATCATGGCCAGAGTGTGTTCCGTTTTGGCAAGTCTGCTGATGAAATATGCCAGAAAAACTGCAGCCAGACCGAAGGCGAACGCCGCTGCGGATATCACGAAATATCCCATGCCCAGCAGAATGCTCAGCGCCGCGCCGAACCCGGCTCCGGTGGAAGCCCCCAGGATATCCGGAGAAACCATCGGATTCCGGAACATTCCCTGATAGCTGACACCCGCCAGAGAAAGCGCCGCTCCGATGATCGCCGCAGCTGCGACTCTCGGCAACCTGATGGAAAACAGGACCGTTTCGGCACTTTCCGGCCATGTCTGCGGCATCTCCGCAAAACGTGAAGCGAGCATGCGCCAGAAATCCTCCATGCTTATGACATATCTGCCCTGAGTGCACGAAACCGCAAAGATCAGCAGAAAAGCCAGAGCCAGTATTGCCATCTTCAAACCGGTATTGTTTTTTTTCTGTCGTTCATCCATAGTCTCTTTCATCTGCTGCCGGAGGACGCCTGCCCCCGGCCTCATAACTGTCACGCTGCTCTGCCGGTCTTTTCAGCCTTTAGCGTTGAATTTGCCAACATGTCAGCAACCTCATCGTCACTGAGCTCATAATGCCAGAAAAGGCTGTAGTACTCCTTAGCCTTCTCCGCCACATCGTAATCGTTGTAAACATCCGGATAAACAAGCTGTCCCAGCCACCATACGCCAAGCACGCGATTAATGGAAGGAGGCGCTGCCATCCAGCTGTACGGCTTCCACGGGATCTGATAGTAAGCACCTGCTTTCACAGCCTTGAGGTTTGCCCATTCCCCCTGTGCCAGAGTGTCGAATGGTCCCTCCTGATCCAGGATTATCACGTCCGGATCAAATTCATACACCTTTTCCAGATCCACTACAGTACCGCCGCCCTTGTCGGTAACTTCATCAGTTTTAATGGCATTTTCCGCCCCGATCATATCGATGACACTCGCCTGGGAAGAGCCCTCTGCATTGCAGGCCAGGCCCGTTGCAGATGTTCCGAACATGACTGTTTTCACATCAGCTTCCTTGATCTCGGCGGACTTTTCCTCTGCGTACTTCAGTGTTTCATCCACGAAGGAAGCCAGCTTTTCAGCCTCGTCCTTACGGTTCAGCAGACTGCCCAGAGTTCTGTATGCATCAGGCATCTTGTCCATCTCCGCATTTATGTACACTGTAGGTATTCCGGTCTGTTCCTGTATCATGTCCATATCCTCTTTGATGCCGTCCTTCTGGTCCCCCAGGTCGATGATGATCTGCGGATCTGCAGCAACCAGCGCTTCCATGTTCAGATTCGCCTTCTTCCCATAGAACTGACCGAACACCGGCAATTTCCCGAAACTTTCAGGGAAGTACGCAACCTGATCCTCTCCCGGAGCATTTGCCAGTCCCACCAGAAGATCCGGATCCAGGGTGTACAGTATCATCTGAGCCACAGCCCCGCTGGCTGCAACTCTTGTAATGTCCGCAGGGACTTCAACGGTTCTGCCCACGCTGTCAGTGAACTCAACCGTTCCATTTTCCTGTGTCTGATCCGCAGAAGCAGCCTTCTGACTTGTTCCGCAACCGGCAAAGCATGCCAGAGTCAGGCACAGTGCCGTAACTGCTGCGATTACTTTCCTCATTTTGCTCATCTCTCTTTCTAAAAACAAGAATAACAAATTCAAATAAGCAAGTTTGATTAAATTTAGATTAATACCAGCCTCAGCTCTTTGTTTTTGTCCAATACTCTTTATTACGCCTTAGTCCATATAGTATCATTTCATACCAAACTATACCAAACTCACCACATAAGAATACCACAAGTCTGTATTTTCGGTCAAGACACCCGGAGCAATTGAACGCAGCAAAAAACCGGAGCCGGGTGAACCCGATTCCGGTTGTGTTTTAATCACGATATTAATATCAACAGCCTGCATCCCGTTCCCTCCGGGAATGATCAGACCTGCAGCTATTTTCTTCTGCCGCCGGCTATGACTCTCAGCATGAACACCGGCAGTGCCGACATTCTCTTGATCCTGGTGGGTTCCTGGATAAGCCTGTAGAGCCACTCCAGGCCGTGCTTCTGATAGAACTCCGGCGCCCTCTTCAGCGTCCCAGCCCACACGTCCAGACTTCCGCCAACACCGATAGCTCCGTGAACCCTGAGTTCATTTCTGTGATCGTAGATGAACTTCTCCTGTTTCGGAGCGCCCAGAGCAACACACAGAAAATCCGCGCCGCTGTCGTTGATTTCCCCGACAATGCCCGCTTCTTCCTCAGGTTTGAAGTATCCGTCGTGGCATCCGGCAACCTTCAGCTGAGGATACTTCTTACGGATATTTTCCGCAGCCTTCTCCGCCACGCCGGGCTTGCTCCCGAAAAAGTATATTGATTTTCCGTTCTTTTCCAGATAAGCGACGATGGTCTCGAGAAAATCGATACCTGTAACTCTTTCCTTCAGCGGACGTCCGATGATCTTCGATGCATAGACAAGACCGATCCCGTCCGGTATGATAATGTCCGCCTTTCCGATGAGACTGCAGAGTTCCGGCTCCTTCGACGCCCTCTGGACGATCTCGGAATTCGGAGTGACTATCATCGTCACCCCCGGCTCCGGAAAGGACCTTTCAAATTTTTCAACAGCCCGGTCTCTGTCGATGAAGTCCACCGGCACTCCCAGGATCTCAATTCTCTCGTTATCTGCCATTAGCATTCCTCTTCTTGTATATCATTCATCCAACAGCCGGTTTATGAGTTCTTCATTGAGACTCAGCGTCCTGCTGAGCCGCTCCCTTCCGGCCTTGATCTTCTCAATATATGATTCTCTGTTGTTCATGATCCGTTCGAACTCTTCCACCAGGAACTCCGCCTCGAAATCGTAGACGGAGCTCAGCGCCTTGAGCCCCAGTCCCTTCATGAACTGATTTATCTTCGGATCGTAGGAAACACCTATCATCGGCACCCCCATGGTAGCAGCATGGATAAGGGAATGAAGCCTCACACCCACGATGTAATCCATATTGCCGATGACTGACATCATCTCCTCAGTGCTGAATTTTCTGTCCAGTGCCACAGCCATGTCACCGAGACATCCCGCAAGCTGTCTGGTTGCCGGACTGTCCTCCGTGTAATGGAACGGGATCAGCACGATGCGAACCCCGAACTTCTCGTGCATCATCCTTGCGGCGTTTGCCATTTCCTGTTTCAGTTCCGTGTCAGCGGTACCCTTGATGGCGAATCCCACCACAGGTGTCTTCTCATCCATGTCCAGCCCCGCTTCCGCCAGAATCTCTCTGCCGGTCTCCAGCCCCGGATTCTTCAGTTTCAGCACCGGATCCGCCGTGACGAACACGTGCTCCGCCGGGATCCCGTTCTTCCTGAGGAACTCACCGGACGCCTCGTCCCTGACAATTATGTATTTCAGAGGCTTCAACACGCGGATAGTCCTGCGCCTGTTCTTCTCAGAGTTGATCGGTCCTATGCCCTGACTGTAGATGATGACTTTCTTTCCCAGCATCTGCGCCATCTTTATGATCATCAGATAATAGATCACGCTCCTGCGGCTGGTCACGTCCTGCAGCAGGCTCCCGCCGCCGCTCACCAGCAGATCGCACCACAGCAGCGCCTTCATGATCTGAAAAGGCTTCATCCTGTGGACCGCTTTTACTCCCAGCTGTGCCTTTGTGGCCTCAGGATCGTTGGAGAGCACCATTATGTCGATGTCATCCACTCCGTTCCTGAGATTTCCCACCACCGCCTTCAGGATAGACTCGTCTCCGATGTTGTTGTAGCCGTAATATCCGGATATGACGATTTTACGCATCTGCAGATCCGCCCTCTCCTGCCGCAGCAGACTCTGCGCCGTCCCGGTTTCCGGGATCCTTTGCCATGCCCGTGACCAGCTTCGCAGCTCTGTCCAGGATCAGCAGGCAAACCAGACCGATCACCAGACCGAACAGCAGTGAGAAACCGGTCCTCGCAACGCCCAGTTCAAGCGGCGAACGTATATGCATGAAGGTGTTTATCACGGATGTGAATCCGATGGCAGCCGCCGTGCCGGACACAAATGAAAGCACCCGGTACCCCTTCACCATGGTGTATATGAAGAGCATCACGCAAGGGAACGCCGCCAGGAATTCCTTTGTTCTCGGTCTTGCGTAGAGATAATTCTCCAGGAAGTTCCTCATCAGGAGCTCCAGGCTGGAAGCTTCCACATCCGTCTCGTTTCCGGTTCTTGCCAGATAGATATATCCCACGACAGCCATAACGCCCAGAAGCCCGATGACCCAGACTTCGATCTTCGCCCTGAGAAGCGACCTGACCTCACCTGCTGTGAGAGTCGTGATCTTCTTGTCCCCCCAGAGATAGCTGTAGTACACGAAGAACATCAGCATGAAGAACAGGATGACCGCAACCTGTGCGAACTTGACGCCCCTGAAGATATCCAGTTCCAGCATGAAATTGGTGCTGGAGAGAGCGGAAGTCATGAGGAAAGCTGTCGCCAGTCCCGAAACTGTCGTAACGATGAGAGCAATAATGCTTCGCGGCAGGATCCGGCCCACCGGCGCGTCCTGTCCCAGTTCATCCCTGCATTCGACCGCATATCTCACAAACCATATCACTATGAGGCATGCCACAAAGATCGACACGGCCAGAGCTGTGATCAGTGTCGCCAGGTTCGGCGCCACCACGAAGGCTCCCAGCACGCAGATCGCGCCTGCTCCGAAGAGTCCGTATCTCCACTTTCTCGATTTCACAGGGAAAACAGTGCAGAAGCAGATCACAGCAGCAGCCACAGCTGCCAGAGCAACAAGGATCCTCACTGCAAGAGGAACGAAGAACACCTTCATCACAGATGCGTCACCCACAGTGAATCCGTGGGATGCAAATCTGCTGTTCAGTCCTTCGAACATCTCTCTGTACTCATCAGCATCGGTTATATAAGCGTGGTCATTGTCCTTCTCCTTCATAGGCTTGAAGTAGACAAGGCGCACATTTCTCTCGATCACAGGGCGGAACAGTGAATTTTCGATCTCCTGGAAACCGTCATAACCGTAGTACTCGTAGCGGTACTGTATGTAATTCCAGACGCTGAACACTCTGACTACATTGTAGTCACAGGCTTCGATAACCTTGTCCAGACCGTCCGGATCTATGTTCTGTCTCTGGTTGTTGTTTTCCACCACGCCGATGATCACGTTATTTTCATTGATATAATTCGACAGGAACTCTGTGTCGTCATCATATCCCGGCACAACGTCACTGGCCAGGATCATGTACTGAGGAGCTCCGCCCAGCTGAACTTCGTACTGTTCCGTGACATCCTTCACAAACTTTGTGTCGTTCCAGCCCTCGTATGCCAGAGTTCTCGGCACCACTGTGATGCCGGCGTCCTCCACCATCTTCACCTTTTCAGGCAGAAGGCCCAGATTAATGTACATTATCTTGGATCCTGCAACATCTACGATGTTCTTGAATCCGTCGTCATCAGCTTCGTTGATCTTGTAAGATTCCCGGTACAGAGTGTCGGATACCTGACCGTTTACGAAAACATAGCCCCCTGTCTCCTGAGGTATGCATACCGAGCGGTCGCTGTCGAAACGTTCCGTGAAGGCTCTGCTTACGAAATCGTACATCTCGTCATTGTCGATCTTGATGATCACGTCATAATCATCAGTGGATTCTCTGTCGATCACATCCAGGACCGCCTGAGGATACTCGTCCCTCCATGCAGCGTCCTTTTCCACGTCGCAGAGCATCTCAGCTTCCACGCCGCGGTTTTCCTCTGCGAGAGACAGAAGTGTCTCCTCCTGGAGTCCGGTCTTTGTCAGGCCCATGTCCTTGAATTCACTGAGCCACCAAGAGATATCGTGGTCCGACTGGGTCGCCAGATCCACCATTTCATTGTAATCATATACATAGTCCACCGTCTTGGCGCCTGCTTCGATATTCCAGCGGATTCCGCAGACCGCCAGGCCGGCAGCCAGCGCAATTCCGATCACGCCAAAGAGCAGTTTGTTTTCCCTGAGAAACGTCATCTTATTCCAATTCCTCCTTTGATCCTCCGCCCCTGCGCAGAAGCCCGGTCTCATCCAGCTTCAGGGCAATGGTGATAGCAAAATACACTATTACGCCGACTACAGTCGGAACTAAAAGTACGATCCACTTGAACATCGGTCCAGTCCATACCGATTCCAGGATGCTGACCGTCCCGCGGACTGCGACAGCCATTACTGCTGCGGCAGCCGCCATTTTTATCACATCCAGCAGGAACTTCTTCGATATGAAGCCCTCGCCCCGCTTTTCCAGCACGAGCCACAGAACCAGCGCGTTAACGGTGCTGACTACGGCGGATATGACTGCCAGTCCCGATACCTTGAACTGTTCGGCGAACAGCAGGCACAGGACGAAGTTTATGATAATGGAGAGCGCCCCTGCGATGAAAGGCGTCTTTCCGTCCAGTTTTGCGAAATAAACCTTGTTCAGGATGTTCTGTCCTGCATAGCCGATCATTCCCAGTGAAGTGAACAGCAGCGCTCTGCCTGTGATGTCCACGTCGGAAGTGACGAACTCGCCGCCTCCGTAGATCAGGTCCACCAGCTCCCTGGACAGGGACATTACTCCCGCCATCATGGGGATCACAAAGAACAGCGAAGCGTGCATGGTCGTGCGCAGCGTGTCGCTGAACTCGTCCTTTGCGTCGGACACCTGAAGTCTGGACAGACGCGGGAATATTACATTTGCAACGGACAGGATGAACACTCCTATGATGGTGAGATACAGGTTCATGCTGTATTCCACTGCGGATACTCCCGATCCGCCGTACATGTGGGAGGCGAATCTGGTATTGATCAGCAGCGACAGAGGCTGTACCCAGGTGCTTATCATGACAGGCACCATGAGAGTCAGAACCTTCTTTATGTTTTCGTTCTTTATGTCAAAGGAAGGCCTGTATCTGAAGCCTTTCTTTTTCAGACTCGGTATCTGCACCAGCGCCTGCATCGCCCATCCCAGGACGAAGGCCACGGCCAGGCCGTAGATGCCGAATCTTCCGTTCAGAAAATAGTAGTAAATGATGATGACCAGGTTCGCCAGAACGCTGATGGCTGCCGGGATGTTGAATTCATCAAAGGACTGCAGGATCCCCACGAAGGCGTAGGCGATGCCTGTGAAGAACATGGTAGGAAACATCATTCGTGTGAGACTGATGCAGAGATCCATGGTCTCCCGGTCGTATCCGTCTGCGATGAGCTGAACCAGCGGTCCGGAAAGAGCCACGCCCACTACGGTCAGAAGCAGCGTTCCCGCTCCCACCACCGTGATGAAGTTGCCTCCGAATCTTATGGCCTCGTCCCTGCCCCGTTTCTTGAAAACCTCGTTGAAAACCGGGATGAAACTGGCGGAGATAGCCGAGGCGAACAGCATGTCGAAGAATACTCTCGGAAGTCTGGAGGCTGTGAGGAAGGCGTTTGCGTACATGCCGGTACCATAATTGATCGCCAGCAGCCTGTCCCTCCAAAGGCCCATGAACTTGCCCAGCAGCGTGATGATTATCACCATGCTGATGGCCTTCACCGCCGCCTTGCCCACGGCTTTGCCCATGCTTTCTCCTTCTTCATTTTCAGTTGTATTTGGGTTGTTTATCTGGTTTTCCTGCATTATATCCCGTTTCCTGTATCCCTGTTACCCGATCGTCTTGCAGAGTATCTTCGCCATCTCTGCTCTGGTCAGGTTGTTCTGAGGATGGATCATGCCCTCGGAACCGTTCACCAGTCCCATGGTCATGAGTGTCGCCGTAGGTGTCACAGCGTAGTCAGAAACAGCGCTGCTGTCGCTGAAGCCGCCGAAGGTCTCCATATCCACAGAATCAGTCAGTTTGTTCTGATTGCTCAGATATCTGTAAATGAATGTAAATGCGTCTTCTCTGGTGAGAGATGCAAGAGGCGCGAAGTTCGTTCCGTCGCCCTTTGCGATGTTGTTTTCTGCCGCCCAGCCGATCGCTGAAGCGTAGTAGTCAGAAGCTCCCACGTCGGCAAAGCCGTCATCGGAAGGAGCCTGCGGCGAACCTGCAGCTCTGTAGAGCATCAGCACGAAGTCGCCTCTCTTTATATTGCTGGAAGGATAATACTTTCCTTCACTGCCTGTAACTATGCCCTTTTCATAGAGGGAAGTGATATAGGCTTCTGCCCAGTTCCCTACTATATCAGAAAAGACAGTTGCTGTCGATAAACTGATGGTCTTTGAAGTTCCGCCAAGGGAAACTGTCAGATAACCTGTTCCCACGGCATCTTCATTAATCGTGAGCTTTCCGTCAGATGTGATCGTTCCGAATCCCTCTGACACAGAGTACCTGAAAAGATCTGCATCTGCGTGGAGATAGTTGCCGCCGTAGGATGCGGAAGCAGTAATCTGGAATGTGTCGCCCGGCTCAACCTGCATGGAGGATTTTGCCGCGCTGCCGTTGACATACATGGTCACCAGTGACGCATTCTGCACCACGTGGAGTCTGCCGCTGCCGCTTGCTCCGGTGGATGGGGAACTGAGTCCGATCACCACGTCGCCGGTGGCATCAGGTGCTCTGTAGTAGCTGCCGTCCAGCTCTCCGCCGCCTGCAGTGACCGTCGGCGTCAGGTCAGATGGCACAGCCACCGGATAGTATCCGCTGTCAGTTGCAGTGTACTGCAGATTTATGCCGGAATTGGCATATACGTAGGCATCTCTGTTGCTGAGATAGAGGTGCTGCGGGTTTCCGTCTGCAACAGTCTCCGCCACGAACACCACGTAAGTCGCGCAGCTTCTCATGGCCTTTCCTGAAGGGGAGTTCACCAGCGTAGTGGAGGAATCCCCAGGAAGCCTCAGTGCCATGGCTGTGGAACCGCCTCCGTCGAAATTGATGACATTGGTGCAGCCCATTGACTTCAGTTCAGTGATGATCTGCCAGTAGGATACGCCGGCAGAGTAGCCGGACTGGCGTCCGTCCACCACCAGGTAAACCACCGTACCGTCAGGCTTTATGCCCACGGCGGTTCTCGGCTGGCTTCCGCCCACGGACTTGTCCCAGGTGGATGAGTCAGTGACAGATCCGTCCCTCACAAGAACTGTACCGCCGCCCGTTGCCCAGGCTGCATTTGTGATAGCCGGGCTGTCACAGGTCGTGGTCAGGGATATCTGATCTCCTACGTGGAACTGCTCGAACTGCCACTGGAGATTTGAAGTATCATCCGCAGTCAGCACCATTTCTCCTTCGTTCAGTGCAACCGCACCTGTGCCCTGGTATACGTCATATACTTCCAGAGTCATGTTGCCGCTCACTGTCATGGACCCGCTGAGGATCCTCATCTTCACGAACCAGCCGGAAGATGAAGTCTTGGTATCGCTTCCGAAGTTGGAATCGTACAGACATATGCCGTTTCCGTTGACTCTCTGCTTGTTGAAATGGGTGAATGTGACAGTATTGCCGTTGCTCTCCACACCGTTGTTGGTCAGTGTAATATACACGTTGGCGCTGTCCACTATCGTGGCATTTCCGTTGTAATCGAAAGCCACTGCCGGATATCCGTCCGGATTTGATTTATATACTCCGTTTTCCACATTGATTCCCAGAGGAATGCCCGTGGAAAAAGTGAAGAAGTCCGAGTTCACCGCGCCCAGTACGTTGTAGCCCTTGTTCCGTGCTACTTCCACAGCTTTCTGGATATTCATGCCTCCGTAGATATCTCCTGATACCACGATTGGCTTGATCTGGGTGCCGGGCTGAGTTGTCAGCTGAAAAGCCGTCTCCGCTCCGTATGTGGAATTGCTGTAGGATCCCTTTGTATATGTAAAACCGTTGCCGTACTCAGTAATCTCCCTGTAGTTGAGTGTTCCCAGTCCGCCTTCGACAGCAAACGATGTCACCGGCGCCATGGTCATGAGAGCTGCCAGCGCTGCCGAAGTCAATTTCTTCGCTAAACCCCTTTTTAATTTCATTTTCGTTTTTCCAGTCTCCTTTACAATTTCAATAAAAACGGGCAGCAGACCCGGTTCAGGTTTCCGTACCAGGCTGCCGCCCCGCTCTGCCCGCTGCAGAGCATCATTAATTATCGTTTTATAACCGCCGCTACTTGAGTGTGTAGCCGCCTCTTACCATGAGATATGCTTCGGTGGACATTGCGAGACCTCTGCCGTCATTTCTCGGAACCAGAAGCAGATGATTCGTCTGGATCGCTTTGCCCATTGTGAGGTCCTCGCCGGATGTCAGATCCGAAACTCCGTTTGATCCGTTGTCGATAGCCGTTGCCTCACCGGAACGAAGGATGATCTCAGTACCCTCTGCCCCCAGGATCTTCTGTCCCTGATCCAGATGCACCACACTGAAGGTGCCGGAACTTCCGGAAGTCGTGCCGCCTGAAGAGTAGCCCGCATTTGAAATGGCTGCGGAGATTGCCTGATCCACATAGCTCTTTGTGACAACCGGATCGCTGTCACTGCCCGGAGTTGCAGCGTAAACCGCGATTCCGCCGAGGGCCATGACCAGCACCGCCACAATGGCAGTTATCGTCTTGTGAGATTTTGCAAACTCGATCTTCTTCATAGAGCATCATTCCTTCCTTAATCGTAAAGCCGCGCCCCGTGGCGCCGCTGAAATGCATAACAATTCACCATTAGCATATTAGAATTCCCGAAAAACATCAATATCTTTCAGATTTATTTAATAAAAACGCAACTTTTCACCGCTCCTCCGCAAATGCGCTGTTCAGAGCGATCTTCCGGCTGAAGCGTGCTGCGCACATCTCCCATTACAGCTGGAGTATCTGAGTGGCCAGCACGAAGTAGATCAGGGTGGAGACCAGGTCGGTCAGCGAGGAGACCAGCGGGCCCGCCATGATGGCAGGGTCCAGGCCGATGACCTTCGCCAGGATCGGCAGCATACTGCCGGTGAGCTTTGCGACTATTATTATCACTATCATGGAAAGGGACACCGTAAGCCCCACCATGAAACCGTTGCCGTCCAGCAGCATGACTCTCACCATATTCAGAATGCTCAGGACGATGCCGATGCAGAAGCTGACTCTAAGTTCCTTCCAAAGGACCTTCGCCGCGTCTTTCAGTTCTATTTCCTCAGTTGCCAGGCCTCGTATTATCAGGGTCGAGGACTGGGAGCCGGAGTTTCCGCCCGTGCCTGAGAGCATCGGCATGTATGTGACAAGGCAGATCATCGCAGAAAGCATGTCCTGGAATCTGGTGATGATTCCGCCGGTCACGATGTA
This sequence comes from Clostridia bacterium, assembly GCA_024684465.1. Taxonomy (GTDB): domain Bacteria; phylum Bacillota; class Clostridia; order Peptostreptococcales; family Anaerovoracaceae; genus JAIKWW01. Next base: position 31,035 of record JAIKWW010000050.1, read on the forward strand.
GGAGCACATGAGGGCTATGAGCCATGGGAGTCTGGACATAATGTGACTGAACACGCTCTTGTCCAGGTATTCCTCATCCGCACGTCCGCTCAGAGCCGCCATTCGCTGAAAGTCCTCTGTGGCCTCGTCATCGATGACATCGAAGATATCGTCCACGGTGATGATTCCCACGAGACGATTTTCGTTGTCCACCACCGGCAGGGCCAGCAGACCGTAGCGTTTAAATTCCTTTGATACATCTTCCTGGTCGGTCTTCACCGTCACGGAGAGGATGTTCTCGTCGTGCATGACCTCGCTCACAAGAGTCTGTCCGTCCACCACCAGCATGGATCGCAGGGACACTACTCCGATGAGATGCCTGCTGTCGTCCATCACGTAGCCGGTGTAAACGGTCTCCGAGTCCAGACCCACTTCCCGGATGTGCTGGATAGCTTCGTCCACCGTCATATTCTCCCTGAAGGAGATGTAATCGATGGTCATCAGGCTTCCGGCACTGTTCTCCGGATAGTTCAGGAAGGTGTTGATGAGCTTTCGCTCTTCCTTCGGAGTGTTCATGAGGATCCGGTCCACCAGGTTTGCGGGAAGTTCCTCCAGGATGTCGATCATATCGTCGAATGCGGATTCCTGGACGATCTGGTTGATCTCACTCTGGGTTATGCCGTTTATGATGTCGATCTGGTCATCCTCAGGCAGGTAGGCGAAAACGTCAACCGACACGTCCTTCGGCAGCATCCTGAACACCAGGATCTCCTTTTCCAGACCCATCCGGTCGTTGATCTCCTCCAGAGTCTCCGCGATGTCTACTTCATTTAGCTCCAGGAGCTTACTTCGCATGAGACCGTACTTCTTTCCGTCGATCAGTTCGACGATCTCATCTTTGAGCTCGTCCAGATCGAGTTTTTCAACGACTTCTGGAACTCTTTCGTTTTCCATGCGTTTCACCTCCTGTTTTTTCTTTAAAGCAATATCCCACAGGCGCCCGTCACCTGCCCTTCCCCCGGAAGGCATGCCCGATTGCACTGCAAACAGAGCGGGACGGGCCCACTCTCGTTCCAATTATAAACTATCTCTCTTTAACTTTAAACCAATTAATGGAATTGAAATAATAAAACGCCGGCGCCCCGAAGGGCGCCGGAAATTGCATCCTGTAATCCCGCAGAGACTTAACCCTCCGGAATCTACAGAATTGATATGTCGATCTCGTCGTTCTCGTTGAGCAGCTTGATCTCTGAGAGCAGTTCCTGCTGACGTTCGTAAACCAGCAGTTCCTTGTTATGCTCGAAGTACTTGTCGCATCCGTAGCGGCTTATGAATTTCGCAGTGTAGTAATTTGCAGTCAGTTCTGTCACTGCCACCAGCATTTCCTGATCTTCGAACACCGCCTCCACGAAGAGGAACATGTTCTCCAGCTGGCTCTGGGTATCCTCCAGATGTTTCTTCATTTCCGCCACATCCAGAGAGAACCATTCCTTCACCATTTCGAAGCCCTCCCGGACATCCGCGATGCTCAGCTGAGCCAGTTCGTTCTTGTACTTCTCGATGGTGAGGATTACTCTTCTGAGGACATGCTCCCTCTCCTTCGTCATGATGGTGGTGCGCTTCTCCTCTTTGTAAGCAGCCGTACGCTGAACGATATACTTTCCGAGAATGGAATCCACCGACTCTGCTGCTATCGCCGCAACCCGCTTGAACTCCGCCAGCACACCGTGGAGCTCGATCATGTAGTCCTCGGTGTCCACGTCGTCTTTCGCCCTCTGCGTCAGAGCCTCCAGCATGAGCCCGATGAGGACCAGACGCTCGTCGAACTTTGCATTCTTCGCTCTTTCCGCGATCTCGTCAGAGTATGTTCCATCCAGGATGTTCTGGATCTGATAATCGGATTTGTACTTATTGTACAGGTCGTAGTAGATCGCAAATTCCTTGCACACTTTCTCGTGCTGGATGTATTCGCTTATTATCTGCTCATCAACTGCATATTCCTGCTCCTCGTAGAGCTTTATGATGGTGGAGAGATCCTCCCAGCCTCTGGCTGTCACGAACTGCTCACCGTCCACAGTGTTCTCTATGCGGTAAAAATCGTTTTTCTTGATTTCCAGATAGGTGAGTATCGCCCTGTGGATTCCCTTCTTGTATGCGTATTCCTTCCATACGGCAAAGTCAGGATCGATGGTGATCTTCTTTACACGGTCCAGAGTTGCCACGTCAAATTCCCTTACCGACTTGTTGTGCTCAGGAGGGTTTCCCGCAGTTACGATGACCCAGCCCTCCGGAACCTCGTGTTTGCCGAAGGTCTTGTACTGAAGGAACTGGAGCATTGCAGGAGCCAGCGTCTCGGAAACGCAGTTGATCTCATCCAGGAACAGGATACCTTCTTTGATGCCGGTCTCCTCGATCTTATCATAGACGGAAGCTATGATTTCTGACATTGTATACTCGGAAATCTCGTACTCCCTGCCATCGTAGATCTTTGTGACGATCTTCGGCAGACCGATGGCACTCTGTCTCGTGTGATGAGTCATGGAATAGGAAACCAGACCGATCCCCAGTTCCTCCGAAATCTGTTCCATGATGGCGGTTTTTCCGATACCCGGATCACCGATCAGAAATACAGGTCTCTGACGGACTCTGCTGATCACATAGTCCCCGAAGTCATCCTTCATCAGGTACGATGTGATGGCGCGCTTTACTTCTTCCTTTGCCTCTTTTATATTCATTACGATCCTCCTATATTTCGATCTCGTCAGTGATCTCGGTGGTCTCGAGAACGAGCTTCATTGCCCAGCTCGGAACCTGATAGTCAAATTCATCGTCGTCCACGAAGACGAACGCTGTTTCATACGGCGGACGCCTCTTCGGATAAGTTCCGTTGCCGTCCGTGAAATAGATGAGCCCCTTCAG
>JAIKWW010000054.1 GCA_024684465.1 Clostridia bacterium
CATCAGAGTTTCCTCCATTGTGCAATATTCCCCACTGCTGCCTCCCGTAGGAGTTTGGACCGTGTCTCAGTTCCAATGTGGCCGATCACCCTCTCAGGTCGGCTACTGATCGTCGCCTTGGTGAGCCGTTACCTCACCAACTAGCTAATCAGACGCAGGTCCATCCCATACCGATAAATCTTTGGCTGTAAGAACATGTGATCTCACAGTTTTATGAGGTATTAATCACCGTTTCCAGTGGCTATCCCTCTGTATGGGGCAGGTTACCTACGCGTTACTCACCCGTCCGCCGCTTTCCTCTCAATCAGGCCTCCGAAGATTTCTTCATGAGATTCTCGCTCGACTTGCATGTGTTAGGCACGCCGCCAGCGTTCATCCTGAGCCAGGATCAAACTCTTAATTAAATGGTATATATAACTCTTTCGAGCTAGATATCTTGATCTTTAATGCTCAAGAAAACACTTTCGCGTCTTCTTTGCGATTTTCGTCCATCAGCATAGCTGATTTCAAAATCATTGTTTTTTAAATTTGAGAATTGAACAGTTCCGTACAAGCATACGCACTTGACGTAATGCTTGATATGGATTCTGTACATTACAAAATCGCTGTACTATGTAGTTTTCAAGGTGCTTTGTCGAAAGAGCCGAGCTCTTAACGACAGCTTATACATATTATCAAAGTTCAAAGCCTTTGTCAACATGTATTTTCATTTTTTTAAATCTCATTTCTGAGATCTTATTAAATTTGCTCGCTCTTTAAATGAGTTAGCTTATTTATTATACGAAACCTGAAAAGAGAAGTCAACACCCTTTTTTTAGTTTTTATTAGAATAATACCTGACGATAAAAAGGCCGGCTCACCTGAGTAAGCCGGCCTTTCAAATCGACAGTGACCTGTTTTAACAGGCAAGCTGACAATCGCTGTGCTATATACTGAAGCCGCTTTCTGTGAACAGAGCCTCATTCATCTGCACAGGACCGCCCTCGGGAATAATAAGATCGACATCGCACCGGTCTATAATGTCTGCTTTTATATCTATGCCCGGCGCCACCTCCTTAAGTATCAGGCCCTCCTTTCTGCACTCTATCACACACCGTTCGGTTATGAACAGCGCGCTATCATGCTTCTTAAGATACTGTTCCGCAACGAAGGATTTCTTTGCCGTCTCCCTGACGAACTTCTTGAACTTTCCTTCTTTTTTGATTGTTATCTTCCCGTTGCCCACGCTGGTTTCAAGTCCATTAGCGGTAAACGTTCCCATAAAGATCACCTTCTTCGCGTTATGAGAAATGTCCGTAAACCCGCCTATTCCTGAAACCTTGCCGTTAAGGTGGCTCGTGTTCATATTTCCGTGAGCGTCCACTTCACTGAGTCCGAATACGCCAACGTCCAGGCATCCCCCGTCGAAGTAGGAGAAATGCAGACCATGATCTGTGAAAGCCTCTAAATTCCAGTGACATCCAAAATCTCTTCCCATGGCAGGTACTCCACCTATTACTCCGGTTTCAGAGATCATCGTGACCATGTCCACCTTGCCACACTCTTCAAGAACGGAAGGGATATTCTGAGGCATGCCTATTCCAAAATTAACATTGTCCCCCTCCTTCAGTTCCATGGCGGCCCTTCTGGCTATGACCTTCTTGTGGTCGAGAGGCATAGGCTTTGTTTCCTTGCTCAATTCTACGATCTCGTCTCCCAAAAAGCTGTAATTGTAATCGTCCTGAGTCCAGCGTCCGGTAGTCTGAGGTATGTTATAACTGTCCTCCGCCTTCACTACATAGTCCACGTAGATCCCCGGGACCTTTATCATACGTGGAATAATATCGTGCACGTCCACTATTTCTTCAACCTGCACAATGACAATGCCTCCACTGGACTTCACCGCCTGTGCTACTTGGAGCATCTCCACATCAATAGGTTCCTTCTCTGTGCTTATATTGCCATTCTTGTCCGATCTTGTACCTCTGAGCAGGGCGACGTTCATCCTCGGTGCTCTGTAGAACAGGTACTCCTCACCTCTGAAATCGGGTATATACTCTACAAAGTCCTCGCCTTCACGCTCGGTGAGTTCGTTGCACTTGCCCCCGCCATACCGCGGATCCATGAATGTCCCTAATCCTATCTTGGTCAGCACTCCCGGAAATCCTCTGCTCACTTCCCTGAATATCTGTAGAATTGGCCCCATAGGAAACATGTAGCCCTGTATCTTGTTCTCCGCGACCCTTTTCGCCATCCTTGGGCATACAGCCATATAGGAAGAAATGGAGCGCTTCAACATACCGTCCAGGCAAAAGCAGCCCTCACCGTATTCATCGTCCGCAAAGGTTCCCATACCTGCTGCACGCAGCGTCGTAATGTCGGCAGGATGACCCTCTTCCAGAAATCTGTCTCTGATAGCCCAGCAGACTTCGTGAGGGTAACCCACGAGACTGTCCGGTGCAAATGTCAAAACATCATTGTCATTTATCAGTTTTGCCGCCTCTTTAGCTGTGATGAATTTCGCCATCTCTTAACACTTCCTTTCAATTATTGTCATTTCGCATTGCCGGGCACATGTTCCTTCTAAAACAGTACAGGGTCCTCCGCCCAGCGTTCACGCAGGATCATTTTCTCAAACACCAGTCTGTCTCTTCCAGCGGTCAGGATATGGAAGATCCTCTGGCGGATTCCAGTTGCAAACTTCCTTCATCCACGGCGCACGTTTTACAAACTCATCGTGTGCCAATGGCATAGGTGGATGACACATCCACTCAGGATCGAATTCTTTCTTGAGCTTGAGTATCCACTCGTGATAACCAGGTCCGTACTTTGGCCCCGTGAGCATAAGCGGCTGATGAGCCCCAAGGAGTGACGTGTAGTAACCGTTCTCTATGCACATCTTGGAAGTCTCGACGTAGAATTGATCCACGCCGGCAGTATCCTCCCGCTGATCCCAGTACATGAGAAACTCAAAGTACCCCAGGTGGCCCATCTCGCAACCCTGAAACCAGCCCAGATCCTTGAAATCCGGCATGAGAGGCGGGGTATACCGATCCTTGAGCTCCATACTGCTTACACCCTGTCTGAATGCCTGAGTGTAGGATTCCATTATGTAGTCAACGGACACGTAGGAGCCGGTCATCAGCCACATTCCGGCGGAATCTGCGTTCTTGAACCATGACTCGTCGGAAGGCTTGGTCCTGCGCTCTATACCGCCAAGTTCCTTCATAATGTCAGATAACACATGATAATCATAGTCGAACTGCTCTTCCGAAGTGTATCCTATCAGCATGACTCGGACGATGCAGAAATTTCTGACAGAGTCTTCCGTTTCCTTGAGCCATAGTCTCCAGAAGTCTTCTTTATCCTCGGCCTTTGCAATAGCTCTCCAGAACAGAGGCACTTTTGTGATGGCGCCGCCCACCTCGGCATGTCCAAGCTCAATATGTGCCCTCTGAACGGCATCCAGATCAGGCATGGTGAAATTCAGCCACTTTACCCGTTTCTCAGGCAAACTCAGGGACGTATCCGGCGATATTCCCTGAGGCTTCGGTGTCACAGGCTGGAACGGAAGCGTCTTTATTGCCATCCTTGTGCAGATCCCGAGACAGCCCAGGAGACCTGTATATCCTCTTAATATGCCCCTGAGATCCGGACCTATGCCCTCACCCCAGAAAGGATCTTCACCATCCGCCAGAGATCCCATTCTGACTATTTCTCCATCCGGCATTATCATTTCCAGTCCCAGGATACGCCTTTGCGGAAGACCTATTCTGTAGCTCAGCGGGGACCATCCGTCATTAAGCAGATTCGCCACAGCGGAAGTTTGAGCTCCGCCGCCACCGACCACCACATAGGCTCCGTGTTCCATGCATACCTGCTGTATCTGAGAATATATAACACCGGGTTCAACCACGATATAGTAATGCTTCGCATCTATTTCAAATCCTCTCATTCGCTTCAGATCGATTATGAGCGCATTATCCACATGAGGGTGTGACCTTGGGCCGTAGAAACCGGTGGAATACGGTACATACGGAACTCCGTACCGGGCGCACACCTTCACTATCTGCTGAACCTGTTCCGATGACTCCGGCATGGCAATTGCACCCGGAATTCTTGTCATGACACGGTCGTAACCCGTTCCATTTTCATAACCTCCCGGACCTGATCTGTAGCCTATACAGTCCGCCGGATCATCTGTTATGTGGGTCTCGCCGACAATCTTCTTTATTATCTCGTAAGCGTCCTTTTGAATACTCATTCTTTATCTCCTCCTTGTCCTGCGGCTCTCAGGAGTATCTGAGAGATATCATTTATTTCAAACGGATCCCCATCCTGTTTTACATTGCTGAAATTCGACACACACCATGGGCACGCGGTAACGAGAGCCTCTGCTCCCGTGGACTCGGCTTCTCTCAAGCGTTCGGCAGCGCTGAAAGAAGAAAGCTCCGGAAAGTCCAATGCGGTTCCTCTGCCGCCGGCGCAGCACAGAGCATTCTCACGGGTCCGCTGCATTTCTCTGAGTTCCAGTCCTGGTATGGCCTCAAGCAGTTCCCTGGTTTTTAGATAGAGTCCCTGACGACCTCTGCGTCTCTTGAGGCCGGGTTCTATGGTTCCCATCCAGCCTCGTTCCCCCTTGTATGGTTCCCAGTCGTCGCACAGTCTCGAAACACCACAGGAATCATGGTATGTTACCTGGAGATTCACCGGACTGTCCAGTTCCAGCGAGCCCGCCTTCCATGCGTCATAGGCAGCCTCGATAATGTGCTTTACTTCAAAGCCCAGATCCGAAGTTCGTATCTTGAGCAGCTTTGGATAGTCCACCTTCCACATCCTGTAGCACTCAGCACAGGATACCACCAATGTCTTAGCTCCTGTAGCCCGCATATTTGCAATATTTTTCTCAGCTATGGATCGCGCCGTCTCCACATCACCGGCCGAAAAAGCCACATTGCCGCAGCATGACTCAGAAGGGAGGAGCATGAAGTCTACGCCCGCCTCATTCAACAGCATGGCAGAGGTCCGGGCCAACTCCTTTTTCTCAAACGAGGAAAGACATCCTGGATAGTACACCGTATCCGCCTTTTCACAGACATTTATATCCTTCGTTACCCAGCCATTCCTCGGCTTGCTTGAGGCGTAAATATTGCCGGTCTTCTTTATATTCTCTATGACTTTTTTCTGACCGGGCATAGGTCCTGCCTTATCCTGAACTGCTTTGACTCTGAGAGCTTCCAAAGTCAGACCGATCTCCAGATCAAGATTTCTCTTGCATCCCACATCGCAGGCGCCGCACAGCGGATCTGCATAAATAAGTTCCAGCAGGTGATCGCTCCACTCTATCTCACCCTCCAGCAGGTGTAGACCTATACGCATCTTACCGAAAGCTCCGTAGGAATCGAACTCCTTCCACAGATTACTTGGACAGCGCACGGCATTTTCCATTCCTGGCATATAAGTGTGATCGACCCAATAACAGCCCTTGCACCTTGATCAATAGTTTTTAGCGGTGCGAAGTAAACCTTATTTAATTTAGGAATGCTTTGTATCTTAAGGCTCATCCAGGTCACGATACCGAAAGTGCCTTGAGCGTTCTGAAGCAGCCTGTAAAAATCCAGTCCCGGGCCTGCAGGGTTCGTCCCCCTTGAAGGAGTATCCGGGTAGCCGTGAACGCTTGCAGAACCTGTTCTGAAAATGTCTCCATTCGGAAATACTACTTCCACAGACTGCATGGGTTCACCGTAATCATATACTGTGTTAGTGGTAACTTCTCGCTCCAGATGATCCGTAGCTACTGAACGATCTCCCCATGGAGCCAGAGGCATTATCACTCTCATTCCTTTTGCTTTAAGCGCTTCGGTGAGCTGTTCCCATGTCACCCCGGCTTCAAATCTGACGCAACGGTTTGTCATGTCTATTTCCAATATCTTATTCATCCTCTTTAAGTCAACTATCACACCTCCCTGCTTGGGGATCGATGACCCATAAAGGTGAACTGCGGAACTCACCGGAACCACTGGCAGTCGATTCTCATTACAGTATTTAACTATGCGGCTGACTTCATCCGAGTTTGCAGGACAAACGACAGCCTGAGCCGTCCCCTCCGGAACTAAGCTCAAATCTGACAAATAAGGCTTTAGCTGGTCAGGCTCTGACAGAACATTTTTCTCCCCTGATATGTTGGCGAGGTCTCTAATTAGTTCCATTTTCTGATTCCTCCTTTTAATAATTCATTCTCCTGCCGGGATATAGACCCCGGACAGGCTGTCTGATCACTTCCATATGTTGAGTCTGCAGCCTCCATAAACTGTAGAGTCAAGATGGGATATCAAAAAATATAAAAAAACCAGAGGGTGCTGTCCTCTGGTTTCGATCTCACTGATATTCATTTGTTTTATATACTGACTATCGGCACCCAGGTCTCCAGATAAAGGCGATGTTCACCATCTTCGTGAGTTCTGGTGATCAGTCTTCCTATGGGATTGCCGTCAAGCTTGTATCCATCGCGAAGTATTGGTTCTAATACCTGTTCCTTAAAAGCATCACGAAACCCTCCCCTCACTTTGGAGGAAAAAACTGCATGAATGCTGTCCATCGGCGGCAGATATTCATTGGACGAAAGCGCATCTATACCCCTCTGCACTGCTACATCTGCCGGGAGAGACCAGCCCCACCAGCAATCCGGACGTTCGTCATCCATCTCCATCCCGGAGTGATACTGGAGCATAAAAGTAGGCTTGACTAACGGAAGCAACCGTATCCAGTTGTGCATCTCGTCCATCGTTCCGTCTGATATAGTGTATCCGTTTACCGACTCTATTACATCGTTGTTTCTGAAACGGTGGTATATTAGTGCAGGATTTGGGATACGACTAAATTTCCCCATATCCTGACGAAAACGTTGAATTCGTATCCGGTCTTCTGACAGTACATTAAGTTTCACTTTGTACTCTTCAATTTTCTTTAAGAGTTCGTTTTCCTTTTCCATATAATCCAGGCAAATATCGTCCATATCACACCAATTAACGATCCTCTCTACCTGGCTCAAAGAAAAATCAAGGCTGCGAAGGTACATACAATCCATAAGGTTATTCAGATCCCATGAAACATAATACCTGTAACCTGACTCTGAATCCTTTTCGGGACGGACGATTCCATGATCTTCGTAGAACCGTATGGTCTGTGCTGGCATATTCAGTATTTTAGAAATATCGCCGATCTTGTATTTTTTCATATAACTCTCACTTTCGTGTATTGTTCGAGCCTGAATCTGACATCACCATTTTAAAACAGATCAAAACTCCCGGTACTCTTAAGACTGGATCATCTTCATATTCATTATTATATTCTTTTTTAGTTATATCTGGTAAAACAATTTACAGACTGTATATTTAGAAATCTTCTACATTCGCTGTAGAGTATAAATAAAGAATTGATTTGTACACTTTTGCAGGAAATAAAAAAACCAGCCCACTAATGTGAACTGGTCTTTCAAACCGGCAATGACCTATTTTCCCAGGCAGTCGCCCACCAAGTATCTTCGGCACTGTTGAGCTTAACTTCTGTGTTCGAGATGGGAACAGGTGGATCCTCAACGTCATTATCACCGGATTATTTACTTTTTTCAATCGCCTTTCGGCCGTGCCGTTTTTTATCAAATAGCCTTGATTTACGGCTGATGTTACAAACTTAAAAACAAATACCGCAGTCAAGTCTCACTCGACATTTTAGATCATCTTCTGATTAAGCTTTCGACCTATTAGTATCGGTCAGCTACATGTATTGCTACACTTACACCTCCGACCTATCAACCTGTTAGTCTTCCAGGGGTCTCTCACATTGCTGCAAGGAGATCTATTCTCGTGGGGGGCTTCGCACTTAGATGCTTTCAGCGCTTATCCCGTCCGTACTTAGCTACCCGGCTATGCA
>JAIKWW010000108.1 GCA_024684465.1 Clostridia bacterium
TTTTTAGAGAGAAATTCATAGCTTCCTTCTCCTTTTAGATATTCCATAACAACCATGCGCTTAAATTCAAAACTATACTTTGCCATATTAAAACTGACCTCCTCAAGTTAGATTTTGGTCTAACTTTTGGGGGTCAGTTCACTGTACAGGCATTTCTTTATACTCTTTCGAGTATAGCTTCGATGCATTCCTCCACGGTAAGACCAGCCGCGGTTATCGTCACATTGGCATATTTTTCATAGAGCGGCACCCGCTTGTCATACAGATCCGCAAGTGTCTCACCAGGTCCCATGGCAATGCCTCTGGTCTTGATGTTGTTGAGCCTCTGCCGGATTTCCTCCAGTGACAGCTGGAGATAGACCACAGTACCTATGCTGTCGAGATGTTTCATGGCCCGATCGCTGTATACCGCGCTTCCTCCCGTGGAAATAACGGTATTCTCAACATCTACCGATGCCAGCACTTCTTCCTCGAGTCTGAGGAACTCGTCCATGCCTTTTTCGTTCAGGATATCCTGAAGCTTCATTCCGACACGTTCCTGGATCAGCAGATCCGTGTCCAGAAAACTCATTCCCGCCGTCTTTGCCAGCACGACTCCCACTGTGCTCTTTCCGCAGGCAGGCATTCCGGTCAAAACAATATTCATCCTTTTCCCCGATACCTTTCCCCTTTAAGGTTAATCAAAAAGCCGGAGTCTTTTGACTCCGGCTTTTAGTTCTTTCACTCAGAAAACTCTGAAGATCAACAGAACAGATTATTCTGCAGTTTCTTCTTCAGGCTGTTCCTCTGCTTCGCCTTCCGGAAGAGCTGCCTTAATGCTGAGGCTGATTCTTCTCTTCTCATAGTCGATGTCGAGGATCTTTGTGGAAACAGTCTGACCTACTGTAAGCTCGTCAGCAATGTTGTTGACTCTTCTTGCAGCAATTTCAGAGATGTGTACAAGACCGTCAAGGCCCGGCTCGATTTCAACGAATGCGCCGTATTCCTTAAGCTGAACAACCTTGCCTTCGATGATCTGACCAACCTGATAGTTTTCGTCGATAACAGACCATGGCTCCGGTGTATTCTGCTTGAGACCGAGAGAGATCTTGCCCTTTTCCTGATTCATGGAAAGGATCTTTACATTGATCTTCTGGCCGATAGTCAGTGCTTCCTGCGGGTGCTTCAGCTTGCCCCAGGAAATCTCTGATATATGGAGAAGTCCGTCGATTCCGCCGATATCTACGAATGCACCGTAGTCGGTGAATCTCATAACAGTTCCTTCTACAACGTCGCCAACATGGAGTGAAGCCCAAATCTGGTCGATCTTCTTGCTCTTTTCCTCGTTGAGGAATGTCTTGTGTGAGAATACTGCCTTGTTTCTTCTCTGGTCAACTCTGGAAACCTTAACCTGCAGAGTCTGACCGATGAACTCATCTGCCTTCTCAACATATCTGTCGTTGAGCTGAGACATAGGAATGAATCCGGAAACTTCCTTGTAAGAAGCGATAACACCGCCCTTAACTTCTCTTACTACCTTGACTTCGATAACAGCCTTGTCTTCGAAAGCCTTTACGATTTCGTTCCAATGAGCACTGATCTCGATCTTCTTACGTGACAGCAACACATTTCCGTCTCCGTCGTCAGTCTTTAAAACCTTGGCTTCGACTTCATCGCCAACCTTAAAGAGAGACTCCAGATCCTGACCTTCTTCAAGTGAAACTTCATCCTTTGGAATAACTCCGTCTTTTTTATATCCCAAATTTACGTAAACTTCACGTGGGCCAACCTGAATAACTTCGCCCTTAACGATGTCATTTCTCTGTGGAACCTTAAATGATTTTTCGATTTCCTCCATCATGTCCTGCATGGAGCTCTCTTTTTCTTCGGGATTGTTTGTGATAACTTCGCTCATGTAAGCAATAACCTCCTTAATTATTCGTTCAGGTGCCGAGGCACCCGCCGATATTCCTATTCTATTACATTTTTTTACGTCTTTCAATGATAAAAATCGCTTATTTTCAACAAAATACGTTTTGGAGCACTCTTCCTCTGCAATTTCAAACAATTTTCGTGTATTTGAGCTGCTCCTGCTGCCGATGATTATCATCATGTCCGATTTTTTTGCAAGTTCCCTGCAGGCATTCTGCCTGTTGCCGGTGGCGGAACAGATCGTGCAGTTCAGTTCTGCGTCGGGGATCCGGTCAAGTATAATACCTGTGCACTCGTCCCAGGTTCTCCGGTTTAATGTGGTCTGTGCCACCACGAAAACAGGTGCTCCCTCCGTTTTTTCCCCGGCGATCTTTCCCACCGCTGACACAGCCTCGTCCACATTGTCCAGGATCATTGCGGAATAGCCGCACCAGCCGTTTATTCCCTGAACCTCATGATGATTTCTGTCCCCTATGATCACGATCTGCTTTCCCTGTTCATGTGCCTCTGATACAAGCTTATGTATCCGTTTCACATAAGGGCACGTGGCATCTATCACTCTGTGCGCACGCTGACCGATCTCACTTTCAATGTCTCTTCCAACACCGTGAGATCTGATTATAATAACATCTTCCGGAGAAACTTCCCCGGGAGCATCACATATAAAAACACCCATCTCCTTCAGTCCGTCTATCACATCATCGTTGTGAATTATGGGGCCGAATGTCCTGACCTGCGTATCTTCATTGTCCCTGTACTTGCGAATCGTCTCGTAAGCTGTCTCAAGAGCCCTCTGCACCCCGTAGCAGAAGCCGGCGTGCTCCGCAAGTGTGATAGTCGTTTTCCCATTGTCAAATACGATCTTATCTGCCATATGTCTATTCTCTGCCACTCCTGTGCCTGTCACCGCTGTGAAGCTGCTCCAGGAATTTCCTGAACTTTGCCTCACTGCCGTGATCCGTCGGCTCATAATATTTCACAAACTCATTGTAAAGATCATCCGGAAGATACTGCTGTTCCACATATCCTCCGAAATCATGAGGATATTTGTAGCCGCCGATGCCGCGGTCAGCCGCCCCTTTATAGTGAGCATCCTTGAGATGCCTCGGCACCTCATCTATCCGCCGGGTTCTGATATCCCCCACGGCCTTCTCTATAGCCGTAATGACAGAATTTGACTTGGGACTCGATGCCAGCAGGATAGCCGCGTGGGCAAGATTGATCTGTGCCTCCGGATATCCGGTCATTAGCGCCGCCTGAACACAGGATGTCACTATGGTCACGGCCATGGGATATGCCATTCCCACGTCCTCGGAAGCCATCACCACCAGCCTTCTTCCGATCATCTGAATATCTGCTCCGCCCTCTATGAGCCGGGCAAGATAATGCACCGCCGCATCCGGGTCGCTTCCCCTTATGGATTTCTGAAGCGCAGACAGGAGATCATACCTGTCATCCCCCCGGTCAAAATAACCGATCCTGGTCTGGAGAGCCTCGCCCACGATGTCCGTGGTGATCTCATCGCCGTCATCCAGATTTTCTCCGATGAACCCCAGCGTATCAAGAGCGACTCTTGCATCCCCGTTGCAGAGATCCGCGATCAGTTCCAGCGCCTTCGGATCGCACCTTAAGCCGAAATTTCCCAGGCCGTTCTCCCTGTCATTCACAGCCCTTTCCAGAATGGCGAGAATATCCTCCGGCCGCAGTCTGTGAAACTCGTACATCGCCCTGACCCGGCTTATGACCGCATTGTTAATGGCGAAATACGGATTCTCCGTAGTGCTGCCGATAAACCTTATCACGCCCTCCTCCAGAGCCTTGAGGAGCGAATCCTGCTGCAGCCGGTTCCACCTGTGAAACTCATCCACATACAGATACGTAGTTTCGTTCTGGATCCCCTCCGCCCGGAATCTGGCATCCTCTATGACAGCCTTCAGCTCCTTTGTCCCGTCAGTCGTGGCATTCAGCTCCACAAATCTGGCATCCATCTCGTTGGAGATTATCCTGGCCAGAGTCGTCTTCCCGGTGCCTGAAGGTCCGTAGAATATCGCTGAGGTGAAGGTCTTTTTCTTTATGGAATTATAAAGCAGCGATCCCCTGTGAAGGAAATGCTGCTGTCCTTTAAAATCTTCCAGGCGTCTCGGACGCATGGCTGTTGAAAGTGGAATCATTAATATTCAATTCCCTTCCGGGCCTCCAGCCCATTGTCAAACGGATGCTTTATCTTCTGCAGATCAGTCACATAATCTGCGATGTCTATCATCCACACCTCCGGCGTACTTCCGGTTATCACGATCTCGTAATCATCCCGGTTCCGCCCGATGAAACCGCGAAGATCCTCATCTGTTATCATATCGTTGTAAACAGCTGAAACCGCCTCATCCAGCACCAGAAGAAAAGGCTTCGCTTCCACAGCCCTCTCCTCCACACGGCGCAGAAGATTCCCATTCTCCTTCACAGCCAGCCTGCGCTCCTCCTCGTTCATGTTGAAGGTGAACTTGTCCTGTGCCTCCGCTCTCATGACCTCCACGTTGTCGAGGCGGTCAAGAACCTTGACTTCACCCGATTCCGAACCCTTCATGAACTGCGCAAAAATGACCTTGAACCCGTCCCCCGCAGCCCGGACAGCCAGCCCCGCAGCCGCAGTGGTCTTACCTTTTCCGTCTCCACAGTATAAGTGAACCATCTCATCCTCCATCAATAATCTTCAGTTATGCCGAACCGCTCCGCAAGTATCCCCCAGACCTGGTTCACATTGTAACCCTGCTCCTGTCTGATCTCTCCGTCCACAGAGATCTTGATCTTGCGGATATCCGCCGCATCTATGTAATTAAAGAGATTGATAAAATCCGTTCCGGATACCACGATCCTGTTTATATCATATTCGTCCGCAACGCTCACGATCATAGGCACCGAAAGATTTCTTCCCACGCATATGATATTCTCTCTGCGATATCCCATATCCAGCAGTCTTCCCAGAAGATCCCGGTCCACATCGATCACCGCGACGATCTTGTCCCCAAAGCTCTCGATCCGGGTCAGATCATCGTAAACGGATATATCGGACTTCACCAGAATGTGATCCATGTATTCCACCGTCCTGAGAAGTTCCTCCCTGCTCCTGCAGATCTCGGTGCGCTGAGTGACATTCACATGTTTCATGATTCTGATGTACTCCACGCCCTTTTTCTCGCAAAACTCCCTGAGGA
>JAIKWW010000143.1 GCA_024684465.1 Clostridia bacterium
GAACCGGAGGCAAGAAAGTTCAATATACCCACATGAGCAAGACGGGAGAATTGAAGGTAAGAGAGGCGAAGTTTGAGGGTATCGTACCTAACTTTGAAAAGAGATATGCTTCTGCGGAGTCTGATTATGTACGTGAAAAAATCGAGAGATTCATGTCATTCAGCCCCTGTGGAAACTGCGAAGGGGAAAGACTGAAGCCGGAGGTTCTGGCGGTTACAGTCAACGGTCTCAATATCATGCAGCTCTGCGAGATGCCTGTAAGGGATTCTCTGGAATTTGTCAATAATATAAAACTCACCGACAAGGAAATGATGATCGCTTATCAGGTTCTGAAAGAAGTGAGAGCGAGACTTCAGTTCCTGGTGGATGTGGGTCTGGGGTATCTGACGCTGTCCAGAGCATCTGCCACACTTTCCGGCGGGGAGGCACAGCGGATCAGACTTGCCACTCAGATCGGATCCGGTCTGGTAGGAGTGCTCTACATCCTGGATGAGCCGAGTATCGGACTTCACCAGAGGGATAACGACAAGCTGCTGATGACCCTTCGCCACTTGACAGATATAGGAAACACTCTGCTTGTGGTGGAACATGACGAGGATACCATGTACGCTGCAGATCACATCATCGACATCGGGCCGGGTGCCGGAATACATGGCGGAGAGGTGGTTGCCCAGGGCACAGTGGAGGATATCAAAGCGTGTCCGGAATCCATCACAGGCCAGTATCTGAGCGGTAAGAAGAAGATCCCTCTTCCGACAGAAAGAAGAAAAGGCAACGGTAAAAAAGTTACGGTAAAGGGTGCCGCGGAGAACAACCTGCAGGGTGTAGATGTGGATTTTCCTCTTGGAAAGTTTATCGTGGTAACAGGAGTGTCAGGATCCGGCAAGAGCAGTCTTGTCAACGAAATCCTATACAAGAGCCTGTCCGCCAGATTATACAAATCAAAAGTTAAACCCGGCAAGCATACCAGGATAAATGGTATTGCAAATATAGACCAGGTGATCGACATCGATCAGTCTCCTATAGGAAGAACACCGAGATCCAATCCGGCAACTTATACAGGGGTCTTTACTCACATAAGAGATCTCTTTGCCCAGACTCAGGATGCAAAGATGCGCGGGTTCGGAAAGGGCCGTTTCAGCTTCAACGTGAAAGGCGGAAGATGCGAGGCCTGCAAAGGCGACGGTATAATTAAGATCGAGATGAATTTCCTGCCTGATGTTTATGTGCCTTGTGAAGTTTGCGGAGGAAAGCGTTATAACAGAGAAACTCTCGAAGTACACTACAAGGGTAAGAGCATATTCGATGTTCTTGACATGAATGTGGAGGAGGCACTGGATTTCTTTAAGAATATCCCATCCATTGCCAGACATCTGCAGACATTATTTGACGTAGGTCTGGGATATATAAAACTGGGCCAGCCATCGACACAGCTTTCAGGCGGTGAAGCACAGAGAATCAAGCTTGCCTCAGAGCTTGCAAAGCGCTCTTCGGGAAATACCATGTACATTCTCGATGAACCGACTACAGGTCTGCACTTCGCGGATGTTGACCGGCTCCTGCAGATGCTTCAGAGACTGGTGGACGCAGGAAATACTGTGGTGGTTATCGAGCACAACCTTGATGTGATCAAATGCGCAGACCATATCATCGACCTCGGACCGGAGGGGGGCGACAAAGGTGGAAATATCGTTGTAACGGGAACTCCGGAAGAGGTGGCTGCATGCAGCGATTCCTACACAGGTCAGTATCTGAAGAGATATCTTGAAAACTGAGCAGGACCATTTTGATGGAATTGTTTGGCTGTTACAGTTGACTCATTCAAGTATTGGGAGTTAAAATTTACACAGTATTTTAGCTCATTTGAACGAAAGTCGGGGAAGTAATGAACGAAGGAAAGAGAAGTACTCAGATTATTAACAACACGCTGCTCACTGATTTCTACGAACTCACCATGGCAGACGGTTATTTTCAGACAGGGAAGAAGGACGAAATTGCTTATTTTGACATGTTCTACCGCAGGGTTCCCGATGAGGGCGGATTTGCCATCATGGCTGGAGTCGAACAGCTTGTGGATTACCTCAACAATCTGAGTTTCAGCGAAGAGGATATTGAATTTCTGCGAACTAAAGGATTTAGTGAAGGATTTCTGGAATACCTCAGAGATTTTAAATTTGAATGTGATGTATGGGCTGTTCCGGAAGGTACGCCTGTATTTCCTTATGAACCTCTTGTTACAGTCAAGGGACCGGCCATGCAGGCACAGCTCATAGAGACGTTCCTGCTTTTGACCATCAATCATCAGACACTGATAGCCACGAAAACCAATCGGATCGTCAGGGCTGCCAGGGGAAGAGGGGTAATGGAATTCGGAAGCAGGAGAGCTCAGGGAGCTTCAGCAGCTGTTCTGGGAGCCCGTGCTGCTTACATCGGCGGAGCTGTGGGTACCGCATGCACTATTGCGGAATGTGAATTTGGTATTCCTGCTCTGGGAACCATGGCTCACAGCTGGGTTCAGTCATTTGAGACAGAATATGAAGCGTTCAGTAAATTTGCTCAGCTCTATCCCGACAACTGCGTTCTTCTGATAGATACCTATGACGTCCTCAATTCCGGAATAGTTAATGCAATCCGGGTATTCGAAGAAAACAGGGACAAGCTTACAAAATTTGGCGTCAGAATCGACAGCGGTGATATGACATACCTCTCCAAGGAAATCAGAAAGAGACTGGATGAAGCGGGATTTGAGAATGCAACTATCGTCGCATCCAATTCCTTCGATGAATATCTCATCAGAGGTATTATTGAAGAGGGTGCCTGCATCGATTCCTTCGGAGTGGGTGAAAGGCTAATCACTGCCAAGTCGAATCCTGTTTTCGGAGGCGTTTACAAGCTTGCTGCCATCGAGACTCCGGAGGGAAAGATCACTCCGAAGATCAAGGTCAGTGAAAATACGGAAAAAATCACGAATCCGGGATTTAAGAAGCTCTATCGTTTTTACGACAAGCAGACGGGAAAGGCCAAGGCTGACCTCATAACTCTTGCGGATGAACCGATACCCGGTGGTGAAGAGGGTCGCCCATATCAGATATTTGACCCGGATCATACCTGGAAACGCCAGATCATGGAAGATTACGAATGCAAGGAACTTCAGGTTCAGCTCTTTGATAAGGGAAAGCAGGTTTACGAGCTGCCTTCACTCCAGGAGATCAAATCATTCTGCAGGGAACAGATACATCTGCTCTGGGATGAGATCAAGAGATTTGAAAATCCTCAGAAATATCACGTGGATCTTTCAAAGAAGCTATGGGATCTGAAGCAGCAGCTGCTTCTGGATCACGGCAGGATCGCAGACAAGGGCTCTTTTGAGGAGTAATCCTGCAGATGCTTTTGTGACTGAAATCCTTCAGACTGCTCAGGGAGATTAGCTTTTGAAGAGTGATCTCGGGATGGTTACAGAAATTTTTGAATTGAATCCCTGCGTATTTTTTATAAAAACCTACATATTATATGTAAGATTATTTTATTATCTGTCAATAAAGAAAAGTAGTCTGTTATTGATGAATCCTGATCAATATGCAGGGGGAGTCATTTTTTAAGACTAAAAAAGACTGTCGGCGAATCAGTTGAGATGCTACCCACAGGTAGGACATTGACTCCGTCGACAGTCTTTATCGTTCCGGCACAGGGCTTTAATTGGGTGCTATAGGACAAAAAGTGTTGATAAAAATGGCTGTATCCATTGAAAATAAATGGATACAGCCATTTTGAGCTCATTTTTTCAGTTGCATATCCGATGCAGTTCGCTCAGACTTTACTACTTAACCTTGATTTCTCTGATCCAGCCCTCAGGTGCTTCTACAGTACCCATCTGGATACCTGTCAGCGTCTCACGGAGCTTAGTGAGAACAGGTCCCATTTCGTCCATGCCGGAAGGAATATTGATAACTTTGCCGTGGTCGTTGATCTGTCCGATAGGAGAGATTACTGCAGCCGTACCGCAGAGACCTGCTTCAACGAATTCAGGAACTTCACTGAGTAATACTTCTCTGTGCTCAACCTTCATGCCCAGGATGTGTTCAGCAACGTAGAGGAGAGAGCGGCGTGTGATGGAAGGCAGGATGCTGTCTGACTTAGGTGAGACAATCGTGCCGTCCTTTGTAACGAAGATAAAGTTTGCTCCGCCTGTCTCTTCAACCTTTGTTCTGGTTTTCGGATCCAGGTACATGTTCTCTCCGAAGCCCTGATCGTGAGCTTCCTGAATTACGTGGAGAGACATGGCGTAGTTAAGACCTGCCTTGATATCGCCCGTGCCGTGAGGAGCTGCTCTGTCGTAATCGCTGACTCTGATTACGATCGGCTTTACACCGCCTTTGAAGTAAGGACCTACAGGTGTACAGAACATGCGGAACTGATATTCATCAGCCGGCTTAACTCCGATGACAGGAGAAATACCGAACATGAAAGGTCTTATATATAATGTAGCACCGGTGCCGTAAGGCGGAACCCATGCTGCGTTTGCTGCTACAAGCTGGTCAACCGCATCGAGGAACTTCTCCTTAGGAAATTCAGGTATAACCAGTCTCTTTGCGGAGTCGATGAGCCTGTCCGCATTTAAATCAGGACGGAACGTAACGATGCGTCCATCTGCAGTTTCGTAAGCTTTCAGACCTTCAAAGCAAGTCTGTGCATACTGCAGTACCCCTGCGCATTCACTCATGACGATGTTAGGTTCGTCCGTCAGACCGCCTTCATCCCATGCGCCATTTTTGAAATTTGCAACATAACGCTTGTCAGTAGGAGTGTAGGCAAATGTAAGATTTTCCCAATCAATATTTTTCTTATCCATTTTAGCAATCCCCCTTATATGCTTTAACTATGGAAATAAGTTGTATAAATTATAAAACTGTATACATTATTAGTCAAGGAACGCAGAAGTACTTTAAAGCAGTTATTTGAGGGTGTACAAGATGGAAGATATGACTATAATTTGTCAAGCGAATTATAGTCGATAATAATTATATCTAACTACATATATTTAACACCAACACAACTTAACAACAAGAAAAATATAGTAACTGCAAAAATAACTGGAGATGTGATAGAATGATAAAAGATTAACGGAAATGTTGACACTATTCGTTTACTTTTGCAGCACAAAAATGGGTGGAATAAAATATTCTTTTGAGAATTTCAACGATAATAGGGTGTTGCATAGTGTTTTGAGAAAGGGTAAAATGAATAGGTGTCCGAAAACCATTCAACCATGCACGTTTTCGTACCTGGAATCCGAAACTGTAGTAAGTACGGGATTTTTGACATGGTTCCGAGACAGGTATTTGTTGTAAGGCTTCGGCGCATTTACTTGCGGTCTGTGATTTATGATCGCAGGTCACAGTATTTGCTTTTCGTTGTAGTTTATAGCTTGACTATTTGCTGAAGGAGGTGAAATTAGTTTGAGTTTATCTGAGGAATTAACAGAAAAACTACAGAATCCATCAATAGACATCGGTGGCTTTGCTGTTCCTCAGTCTGCAGTAACTACCTGGGGGATCATGCTGTTCATCGTGCTCTTGGCTTTTGTCTTCACGAGAAATCTGCAGGTCGTACCTAAGGGAAAACAGGCCATTATGGAGTCAGTGCTCGACCTGGTTAAGAATCTGTTTCTTGAAAACCTGGGAGAGCGTGGTAAGCGGTATATCCCTTACCTGACCACGGTCATTCTTTACCTGGCAGTTGCAAACCTGATCGGTATGATCGGTATTGCACCTCCTACAAAGGACATGAACGTGACTGCGGGTCTGGCGTTAATGAGCATCGTACTGGTTCAGTATGCAGGTATCCGTGAAAGAGGCGTTGGAGGCTGGTTAAAGCACTTCGCTTATCCGACACCGATCGTAACATTCATGAATGTTCTCGAACTCGGTATCAAACCTCTGTCACTGTGCTGCCGACTTTTCGGTAACGTGCTGGGTGCATATATCATCATGGAAATGATTATTTACTGCGTTCCTGCCGTTGTTCCATTAGCCGGAAGTGCATACTTCGACATCTTCGATGGTCTTCTCCAGGCATATGTCTTTTGCTTCCTGACCTCAATCTACATTGGTGAGTCGGTTGAAGAAGAAGAGTAAGTAAAACATACAGGCAAATGACTGAAGCCGGTCATAAGACCGGAGAACAAGCAACCGGCTGCTTTAAGCCGGACAAAGGATCCAGGTCCAAAGGATTCATTTTATAATTTTTTTTAACTTTATTATTATTGAAACGTCATTGAGACGTTAAAATCAGGAGGAAAATTATTATGACAGGTACAATTATTGCTATTGGCGCAGGCATTGCAGTATTAACAGGCATCGGCGGCGGAATCGGTATCGGCATCGCAACAGCTAAGGCAGCAGAAGCTATCGCTAGACAGCCTGAAGCTAGAGGTGCTATCAACGGTACACTGATCCTGGGTGCTGCACTCGCAGAAGCAACAGCTATTTACGGCTTCGTAACTGCACTGCTCATCATCGTAATGCTCGGCTAATATAGCAGTAAATGAATAGTTAGCTGTGATCGTAAGAGGTCTTCGGGCCGGTCACAGTCCATTCATTATATAGATATTGGAGGCAAGAGTGGTAGCAATTAATTGGAATATATTTTGGATCATATTCAATATCATAGTCCTCTTTATTTTACTGCGTATATTTTTATTCAAGCCGCTTCAGAAGATCGCTGCGAAGCGTGAGACTCTGATTCAGGGACAGATAGACAATGCGACGAAATTGAATAAAGAGGCTTCGACCTTAAAGGAGCAGTACGAGAATTCGCTCAAGAATGCAAAGGAAGAGTCTTTCCAGATCGTTTCAGATGCGAAGGAACGTGCTCAGACACAGTATGATCACATTATAGATAAAGCAAATGAAGATGCGGCACAGATAAAACAGCAGGCTCAGAAGGCAACAGAAGCAGAGCACGAGCAGATGATGCGCAACGCAAAGGCAGAACTCGCCGACATCGCTCTGGCAGCTGCATCCAAGGTACTCGGCAGCAACATTGACGCCGGTGCAAACAAGAAACTGCTGGATGACTTTCTGGCGGGAGAGGAGTCTTCAAAATGAATGACTTACCTTTAAATTATGCCAAGGTCTTATTTGACATGGACATAAATGCGGACGAGATCAAAGAGATGAGAGAGCTCCTTGAATCCGGGGAACTTTCGACTGCGCTCGACAGCCCGCTGGTAAGCAAGGTAGAAAAGCGTAAAGTCATTGATAAGTTATTCCCGCAGTCCACACGTAATTTTGTCAAAGTAATGAGCGATAACGGAGATATCGGCATCTCAGCAGATATGTTCGAAGAATTTGATGCTATGAAGCGTGCTAAAGAAGGCACTATCGTGGCAACGCTTACATATGTGACAAAGCCGGACGATGCACAGATTGAACAGTTGAAGAAGAAGATCGCAAAGGATTACAATAAAAATAATGTTGTCCTGCAGCTTGTTGAAGATCCGTCACTCATCGGCGGTTTTGTACTCAGAGTAGGCGAATCAGTCCTTGACCAGAGCGTGAAAACTTCTATGGCTAAATTGAAGCGTCATTTTGCAGTGAGGTGAGAATTTGAGTAATAGTACGCAATCAATCATTTCGATCTTAAAGAACGAAATTGAGAATTATGATAATATTGCTCAGGTCGAAGAAGAAGGCAGAGTCATCACCCTCGGTGATGGTATTGCCAACGTATATGGCCTGGAGCATGTAATGAACGGCGAGCTGGTAACATTTGAAAATGGTACAACCGGTATCGCTCAGAACCTGGAGGAGAAGACGATCGGCTGCGTACTCCTTGGTTCAGACAAGGGACTTGTTGAAGGTTCCAGAGTAACTCGTACCGGCAAGCAGGCTGGTATCGCAGTTGGTGAAAAGATGCTGGGACGTGTAGTAGATGCCCTCGGTCATCCGATCGACGGACTCGGTGCTATCGAAACTGACGACTACAGACCTATTGAAAGTAAGGCTCCCGGTGTTATCACAAGACAGGAAGTAGACCAGCCTCTCATGACAGGTACACTTGCCATTGACTCCATGTTCCCTATTGGCAGAGGCCAGAGAGAACTTATCATCGGCGACCGTCAGACTGGTAAGACTGCAATCGCAATCGATACTATCATCAATCAGAAGGGACAGGACGTAGTGTGCATCTACGTTGCAATCGGCCAGAAGGCTTCTACAGTTGCAAAGACTGTAAACCAGCTGAAGGTTCTCGGTGCAATGGAATACACTATCGTTGTTAACGCACCTGCAAGTGAACCTGCTCCGCTGCAGTACCTGGCACCATATTCAGGCGCAGCTATCGGTGAGCACTTCATGGATCAGGGCAGAGACGTTCTCATCGTTTACGATGACCTTACAAAGCACGCACAGGCTTACCGTGCAATGTCCCTGCTGCTTAAGAGACCGCCTGGACGTGAAGCTTACCCTGGCGACGTATTCTATCTCCATTCCAGACTTCTGGAGCGTGCATGCCGTCGTAACAAGGACTTCGGCGGTGGTTCGATGACAGCACTTCCTATCATCGAAACTCAGGCAGGAGACGTATCAGCATATATCCCTACTAACGTAATTTCCATTACTGACGGCCAGATCTTCCTGGAAACTGACCTCTTCAACTCAGGTGTTCGTCCTGCAGTTAACGTAGGTCTGTCAGTATCCCGAGTAGGTGGTAAGGCTCAGACCAAGATCATGAAGAAGGTTGCAGGTTCACTTCGAGTAGACCTGGCTCAGTATCGTGAAATGGAAGTCTTCACTCAGTTCAGTTCCGACCTGGACGATGCTACGAAGGAACTCCTCGACCACGGCAGAAGCCTTATCGAACTGCTGAAGCAGCCGCTGTACAATCCTATGCCTCTCTACAAGCAGGTAATCCTCCTTGTTATCGCAAACAACAAGCTGCTGATCGACCTGCCTGTTAAGGAAATCCAGGCATTCAAGGACAGCGTGATCGAGTATTTCGAAACTTCACATCCTGAGATCATCAATGAGATCATGGAAAAGAAGACATATACTGACGAACTCGGTGACAAGATCGTAGAGATCGCAAAAGAATATAAGAACAGGTAGGTGAAAGCATGGCTAGTTTGAGAGAACTCCGTACACGTTTAGCAAGTGTACAGGATACGATGAAAATTACTAATGCCATGTACCTCATCTCCTCTTCCAAACTCAGAAAAGCAAGAGCTGGTCGCGATAAGGTAGCTCCTTATTTCGACACTCTGCAGGCCACGATCTCAGATGTACTTTCACATACTCCTGAACTGGAGAATGTGTACTTTGAGAGTCGTGAACGCAGAGAAAAACCGGCATCCGAAAAGAAGAGAGCATTTATTGTTATTTCTTCTGACAAGGGTCTTGCAGGCGCGTACAACCACAATGTATTTAAGCTTCTCGAGTCTAAGCTCGCAGAGGAATCAGCTCATGATACTCTCATTTTGGTTGGTCATATGGCTCAGAATTATTTCCATGAATCTGACAAGCTGACTATTGACCGGGATCAGATCTATCCGGCAACGGATCCGTCTAT
>JAIKWW010000171.1 GCA_024684465.1 Clostridia bacterium
GCTCTTCCGGCCGGCGACGGGGGCAATGGTCCAAGCCGTGCAGTACCATGCGCTGACAGGCGGCGGCTCAGACTTCAGGCTGTGCCGCTCTGCTCTCGGCTCACCGCCAGCTCAGTTACACCGGCCGGCGGCGGCTCAGACTTCAGGCTGTGCCGCTCTGCGCTCGGCTCACCGCCAGCTCAGTTACACCGGCCGGCGACGGGGGCAGTGATCCAAGCCGTGCAGTACCGTGCGCTGACCGGCGGCAGCTCAGTTTCCCAGCCGGCGCCGGGGTGAGGCAGTTTGTGGGAACTGAGCTCTGACGAACCCTCTCTCTGCACTTTTTATTGATAATTTTTTCTTTCGGAGGCAATTTTAATGATAACATCTATGAATTTCAGCATACGTTTTGACCACGACTTCTACAGCAGCGACACAGCACCGAAGCCGGTCCGTTTCACCCTCGTGAACAATGGGGACGAGATCTCCCTGGCGTTCAAGAAGATGCAGATCCAGTCCAACGGCGAGGACAAAACTGTCGTGGAGTTTGATGTTAAGGAACCGGATTTCACAGCATTTCCGGAGGCTCTGGATATCGATCTCTATTCCATCGAAAAATTCACCGAGGTTCTCCTGGACACAGAATTTGAACCCCTCGAGCTCTTCGAACTGACACTGACTGACGAAAACGGCGTAATTTTCGTGGCAGAGCCTGAGGTGGCTGCCAGCGCAAATGCCGCAATGATGAGAAAATAACAGGAACTTAAAATGGCTGCATCCGTTTACTTTCAATGGATACAGCCATTTTCATCAACACTTTTTGTCCAGCCTCGCAAGCCCCCGGCCGCGTCTGCCCGGGTTCCCGGCACCGAATACACCTGGTCACGTCCGTCCCGGTCGCTCGAGCTCCCAGCCACGTCACCCCACGGTCACATCAGCCCCGGGGGCCTACCTGGCCGTCCTGCGGCTCAGCTTGTTCACGTACATCTGATGTTCCGCATCCACCAGGCACTGTTTAACATTTCTTGTATCATTTCTCGCATGGAACGAGATCCCCACAGGCACATCGATCCTGAAAGGCAGTCCGCTGCGAAGCTTGCCCTCATTCAGCTCCTTTATCCTTTCCCTGAAGGATTCCCTGAACTCCTCCGCATCCTCCATAGAATTCAGAAATACCACGAACTCGTCACCGCCCCAGCGGCCGTAAAACCCGTCGTAGTCGCCATCCTCAAAGGTGTTCCGCACTGCCTCCGCCACAGTCTTCAACAGCTTGTCCCCTGTCTCGTGCCCATACTGGCTGTTTGCCAGATTTATGCCATTCACATCCAGAAACAGTATGGCGTACCGGTCGCTGGCCCTGAGCCTCCGTATATCCGCTATGACACTGGCCCTTGCAGGCAGCTCCGTCATAGGATCGATCAGCGCCATCTCCTCCAGCGTATCCTTCCTCACCTGTTCAGCGATCACGCTTTGAACCTTCGTGAAGTGGGAAAAGATCATTATGCCGAAGCCCACGAACAACGCTCCCGCCGCAAAGTCCACCCTGGTCAACGCCAGCAGCGCCGCCGGCATGGAAACAGTGCTCTCCAGGCAGTCACCCGTCAGCTCCAGCAGGATCAGTACAAGGGAAGTCATGGTTCCGATAAATATCACCAGTTCCCGCTGATCCGCCGGCTCTTCCAGATGATTTCTTACAGCCAGTGCCCCGAATACAGCAACAGCCGCTATCAGCATGATCGTAAACGGGAGCATCATATCGCCGAAGACCTGTCCTCCCAACAGATCCGTCAGAGTCAGCACCACACCTAGAAAAGTGAAGATGATCCCCGCCACCTTGCATACCTGCCTGTGAAAATTCTCCTCCACGCAGGCCCACATATAAAATGAAAGAAAAACCGGAGCCGCCAGCAGCGCAAAGTATTCCATCATTGCGCAGAACCGGACATTTTCGACCAGTGTGAACAGGAACCCCCTGCTTGCAAAGAACCAGACTGACGAGATCATCACAAATGCCGATCCCAGAGCCACCCTCTGCATCTCCTGCCGGAAAGCCATCCCCACGAGGCCCGCCAACAGCCCCAGGAATCCCAGCATCACCAGCGCACCGAAGATCACGAACTGTCCCTCGCGCCCCACCAGCGCCGCAAAACGCGCGTCCGGCCCGGGCATCAGCAGAAACCCGTCAAAGCGTTGAAAAGAAACCCCTGTCTGAGGTTTCAGATCCAGCGTAAGTTCATTGCCCCAGGCCGCCTCCGGCACCGGCACCAGAAACTCCATGTGCCCTATCATCCGTCCCTGATCCGCCAGCCTCTGCAGATACTCACCCGCATCGACCCGCTCCCCGTTGTCGTTCAGGTACCCCTTCACAGGCACCCCGTCGCAGCTCATCTCAAGCGTGCTGTTGTACGCACTGAAGACCAGATACGCATCATCATAGTTCTGCATCCCGGGCATCGCAACGTGAATCGTTATATCGTCGCCCTTCCTGCCGTGCCACTCGCTCCGCGCCGCATCCGTCAGCGTCGTTCCGTCCCCCCGGACCACGTCCACCCGGACATTCTCCGAAAGATTCCTGCCCTCCGCGATCCCGTGCGCCGACGGCAGCAGACTGATCCCGGTACACAGCAGCGCCGCCGCAGCCAGCACCGCCCCCAGCACCAGGAACACACCCCTGTCAAAACTGTTTCTACGATTTATACTTCCCATTTCAACTCCATTAATCACATTAATATAAATATAAATGATTCCATCGCGGTCCCCAGCCGTTTCCCGCGTTACACTTACTATATTATTATCCCGGCGCCCCCCGAACAAGTAATACTTTCAATGAATCCCGCAATTATTTTTGTTACTTATATTTGACCTCCCATGCGCACCGGCGCCCAAACCGGAGCATTTACAATGTTCGCGGCCTGCGGCCACTGAATTTACAATATTGTTAAATGATTAACCTGTGATATTTCGGCTAAAAATTTATTGACATATGTTCAAAACAATGCTTAAATTAACTTGATTAGACAAGGAGTTTTAAACATGGCCAGACCTGAGAAATCAAAAAGAATCTGCGATATGCCTAAAAATAAACAGTTCTTCTGTCAAGGGCCTGCCAAGTGCGAGGAGCCGACGGTGATCACGCTTGAGGAGTACGAAACTGTGCGGCTGATAGACTACGTAGGTCTGACTCAGGAGCAGTGCGCTGATCAGATGAACGTGGCGCGAACCACTGTACAGAGGCTGTACACCAATGCGCGAAAACAGATCGCAAACTTCATTGTTAATGGATCGGTTCTGGAAATAGAAGGTGGAAATTACATCGTCTGCGAGGACAACAAGTTCTGCTGCCAGCTCAACTGCGAACTCAGGGAATTCGGCTGCAGCTGTCCCCACAGAAGGCCCGGAATGGAAACACCGGAAGGAGAGTTCCACTGTCCGCAGAAACAGGACGGATTAGCCCGGAACCACACAATTAATTGTCAGACTGAAGAACCGCCGGCTGCCCGGCAGTCCCGGAAGTGAAAAAAGGAGTAACTATCATGGCAAAATCAATCGTAACACACGGCGACCTTGAGTATCACATGGGAAAAGAGCAGGCTCGTTACGCTGAGAGCTGCGCTACATGCACCGCCAACTGTCAGACTAACTGTCTTCTTTACGGCACAAAGTTCGACAAATCAATAAAAGACACAGATTCTTATGATTTCGATTCCATGGACATGAGCTTCTATGAGCAGGAAGACTATGTTGAGGAGTACGGCGACGAAGGTTTCGACAATCCGTATGAATTCAAGGGTCTGGCTGCCCGCAATAAGTAATTCCGGCTGGCAGATACCAAACCGGTGGAAAAGCCGGACAGAACATTTGAAAAAGGCAGCAGATTTTCGTCAACTGCTTTGACTCTATACTAAAAAAAATCTTCAGCCCCCGCTGAAGATTTTTTCTTTTATTCCTTATCCGTATCCACTTCCACATCTATATCATTGGGATCCAGCTCTTCGTCATCGTCATCGAACATGTCGCGATCGGCAAATTCATCCTCGAAAGAAATCTCGATATCATCGTCCAGGTCCGCTCCTCGATACTGAAGATCGTCGTCGTAGAGATCCAGATCGTCAAATTCGTCGAAATCGCCGTTGTCAAACCAGCCCTTTTCCGCAGCCTTCTCTGCCACGATTCCCGCAACCTTCACGCCGGCAGCCAGAGCTGCACAGCCCAGTCCGATAACGGCAGCAGTGCTCAGCGCACCCTGTCTGCGGCCTCTGCGCAGGCCTTCCTCAAACCCTTCTTCACGGGCACTGTTTCTGATGCGATCGATAGGCATCTCGGTTTCCGATATAGTCTTCGCTATCTGAGCGACTTTCTTGTGAGGCCAGTTTGCCATGGTACTCCCTCCCTAAATAATCTGCGTGCATTATTTGATTAAACTAATAGTATTTTACCATATTTCCCCGGTTATCCAGAAAAAAAATGAAAACCTTCCGGACAAAAGCTGCCCGAAAGGTCTTCCATCAGATTTTCATTATGCTATGCACAAATTATGGAGTATATTCACCGGACCCGGCGCAGGTCCGTGTCATCCTATTTGAAATATCTGTTGTAGAGGCCCTCAAACGCCTTGCCGTGGCGAGCCTCATCCCTTGCCATCTCGTGAACTGTGTCATGGATGGCATCCAGATTTGCCTTCTTCGCTCTGGTTGCCAGATCAGTCTTGCCAGCAGTCGCGCCGTTCTCAGCAGCGATCCTCATTTCCAGATTCTTCTTCGTGCTGTCAGTCACCACTTCACCCAGAAGCTCAGCAAACTTCGCAGCATGCTCCGCCTCTTCGTACGCAGCCTTCTCGTAGTACATGCCAACTTCAGGATAACCCTCTCTGAATGCCACACGAGCCATCGCCAGATACATGCCCACCTCGGAGCACTCCGCCTCAAAATTGGAGCGCAGGTCCTCGAGAATGTCCTCGCTCACACCCTGAGCCACTCCGACAACGTGCTCCGCAGCCCAGCTCATGCCGCCCGACTGCTCGGTGAACTTCGACGCAGGCGCCTTACATACAGGGCAAGCGTAATCCTCAGGAAGGAATTCGCCTTCGTAAACATAACCACATACGTTGCATACAAATTTTTTCATTCTGTAACTCCTTTATCTTCGACTAATGCTATTACCAATATCCTCAGCCTCCGGCCGCTGCTCAACGCAGTCCGGGCAGAGACCGTAGAAGAAGGTCTGTTTCGACTCCACCTTTCCGTCAAAAGGGCTGCCGTCCATGCTCCGGACCGGCGTGCTCCCCTCCTGGAGCAGATCCAGCACCTGCCCGCAGCTGCGGCATACAAAGTGATCGTGGGGTGCCACATTTCCATCAAAGTGATCCGGCCCTTCTCCGGTGTGCAGCTTCCGTATCTCGCCCAGATCCGCCAGCAGCGTCAGATTCCTGTACACCGTCGCCAGACTTATGTTCGGAATCGTCTCCCGGATGTGAGAATACACGGTTTCCGCCGTTGGATGATCCGTCCTTCCCATTAAAAAATCCTTTATGCTGTCTCTCTGTCTGCTGTGCTTCAGCATGCTTTCCTTCCTTCCGGCCGGCCGGCTCCGGCCCTGATCATTCCTTCTTACAAACTCATAGTAACAGACGGACTCCCGGTTAGTCTATATTAATAATAGGAATTATTATCGTTTTTATTTTAACGATTTTCGTATCTCACGCACCCCGTTAACCACGTTTTGCGGTCTGCCTTCCAGAACAGAACGGACATTGTCGATCGTGATGTCCACGATCCGCTGCCGGGCCTCCGTGGCAACCCAGGACATATGAGGAGTTATCAGGCAATTCTTCGCTGTGAGCAGCGGATTGTCCCCGTGTATCGGTTCCGCGGAGACCACGTCCACACCCGCAGCATACACTTTGCCACTGTTCAGGGCGGCGGCGAGAGCCACCTCGTCTATGAGGCCGCCCCTGGAATTATTAATAATAATGACGCCGTCCTTCATCTTCCCGATGCTCTCACTGTTGATCATCTTTTCCGTCTCAGGGAACAGCGGACAGTGAAGAAATATCACGTCGGACTCCCGGTAGAGCCGGTCCAGATCCACGTATTCCGCAACTCTGCGGCCCTCGGGAGTCTCCCGGGGACTGTTGGCAATGACCTTCATTCCCAGAGCCCTGAGGATCTCCGCGGTCACTGTGCCGATGGCCCCCAGACCGATTATACCGGCGGTCTTTCCTGCCAGCTCGATCACCGGGTAGTCCCAGAAACAGAAGTCACCGCAGTTTTCCCAGCGGCCCGCCTTGACAGCTCTGTCGTGATGGCCCACGTGGTGGCAGATCTCCAGCAGCAGGCCCACGGCGAACTGCGCCACGATCCGGGTTCCGTAGCCCGGGACGTTTAGCACAGGGATTCCCTTTTCTGCGGCGTAAGCGTAGTCCACCGCGTTGTAGCCGGTGGACACCACCAGGATGGCCAGCAGGTCGGGGCACTTATCTATGGTCTCCCGGCTGATCGGCGTCTTTCCCGTTATCACGATGTCCGCGTCTCCGATCCTCTCTGGGATCAGGGGAGATTCCACGGTGGATGTCACATCGTACAGAGTCACGTCACCCAGCGGCTTCAGTGGATCCCAGTTCAGGTCGTCCGCCGTCACCTGGGTTGCGTCAAGATTAACTATTTTCATTTTTACCCCCTGAAAAAAGCCCCGGGACACCGCAGCACATACGGCGCCCTGGGGCGGAATGCATCAGTTCACATATTCATTATATATGAAGCTCTGAGTTTTTATCTGTTCGCTGTCCGATTATACGATACCCTGAGCGTTCATGGCATCTGCCACCTTGCGGAAGCCTGCGATGTTGGCGCCTGCCACCAGGTTGCCCGGCATGTTGTACTCGTTCGCAGCATCTGCGCAGTTGTGATAGATGTTCTTCATGATCTGCTGAAGCTTGGCATCTACCTGCTCGAAAGTCCAGGACGTACGCTCCGAGTTCTGGCTCATCTCCAGTGCGGATGTAGCTACGCCGCCGGCATTGGAAGCCTTGCCCGGAGTGAACATGACGCCGCTCTTCTGCAGATAAGTGGTGGCATCCAGAGTAGTCGGCATGTTTGCGCCTTCGCCTACGACCTTGCAGCCGTTTGCGATCAGCATCTTTGCATCTGCCAGGTGCAGTTCGTTCTGAGTCGCACAAGGAAGCGCGATGTCGCAAGGAACTGTCCATACACCGACGCCCTCGTGGTACTGAGCGCCCGGGCGCTTTGCAGCATACTCTGTAAGACGGGCTCTGCGAACTTCCTTCACGTCCTTCAGGAGCTCCAGGTCGATGCCGTCAGGATCGTAGATCCAGCCCGTGGAATCACAGCAGGTAACCACCTTCGCACCCAGTTGCTGAGCCTTTTCGATGGCATAGATCGCAACATTTCCGGAACCGGAAACTACAACAGTCTTGTCCTTGAAGGAATCGTTGTTATCATTCAGCATCTCCTCCACCAGGTAGACCAGGCCGTAGCCGGTAGCCTCGGTACGAACCAGGGAACCGCCGAAGTTCAGGGACTTACCTGTGAGCACGCCCTCGTAGAGACCCGTCAGCCTCTTGTACTGGCCGTAGAGATAGCCGATCTCACGTCCGCCGACACCGATATCACCCGCCGGAACGTCGGAGTCTGCGCCGATGTGCTTGTAAAGCTCGGTCATGAAGCTCTGACAGAACATCATGACTTCCCTGTCGGACTTGCCCTTAGGATCAAAATCCGAGCCGCCCTTCGCACCGCCGATCGGCAGGCTTGTCAGAGAGTTCTTGAAGATCTGCTCGAATCCCAGGAACTTTATGATTCCCAGATTTACGGAAGGGTGGAAACGGAGACCTCCCTTGTAAGGTCCGATCGCTGAGTTGAACTGCACGCGGAAACCGTTGTTCACGTGAACCTTTCCATTGTCATCCACCCACGGAACTCTGAAGAGGATCTGTCTCTCCGGCGTGGTCATTCTTTCCAGCAGCGCCACGTCGCGATACCTCTGCTCCTTCTCGTCTATAACCGGTCTGAGTGTATCCAATACTTCTCTTACAGCCTGATGAAACTCCGGCTGTGCAGGGTTCTGAGTAATGACCCTTTCAATTACTTCATCTACGTATGACATATAGAGCTCCTTTCCCAAATCTATTTCAATCATATTGTATCACGTTTATGCCATTAGATTATAAAGTATACAATCTCGCAATGCAATACACAATTTTCAGTTTTGCCAAAATATTTTTTGTTTAACTGCTATTTTTTTAACATGTGTCAAAAGTTTATTTTGTTTTTTGCTGTGTTGGAGAATATTTTTCTACATGCCGATTACTTGAGCCGCACGATTTAAGGAGAAAAATGTGACATTTCACTTTCATATCAATGAATAAAATCCGCCTGCAGGGACCGGCAAAGAACCCGGCACCCGCAGGCGGAGATCGTATCGATGCTGCGCATCCTCATATTCAGTTTCAGTCAGGCCTCGATGCCCATATACGCCCGGACTTCGTTCTCCGGCCGGCCCTGGATCTCCGCAAAGATGCCGGCCAGCAGGGCCTGCTCGTAACTTATGCGGCCGCTGCCAAACAGCTCCAGCGACTCAAGTCCCGGTTCACTGTCCTCTCCCGGCTTCCTTGCAAAGGCCTCCTCGAGAGCCGTCTCCATCACGTACACCGGTTTCAGCCTGCAGCCGCATTCCTTTCCGAATGCCTGCAGATCAGAGTCCTTCGTGGTGTCGCAGATGCCCACAACGAGATCCTCACCCTCCCGGGTCAGCGGCAGGATCTTCATCTCTCTGAGCTGCTCCCGGTCAAACCCTCCGGAGGTCTCCGCGAGATCCAGACAGCGAACCACCTTGTCCGGCACAAACTGACAGTGCTTCACCTGACTCAGCGCCCGGATCATCTGCTCCTTTGTGATCAGACCTCTGCGCACCAGGTACTCACCAATGTGCTCGTCACTTCCTCTATCCGGATCATTGAGAGCCGCATTGAACTGAGCAGGCGTCAGATAACCCTGCACGATCAGCGCATCCCCCAGCATGCGGCGGTAGCCCTGCAGCTGCTCACCTGTGAGGAACTCATGGTCCGTCTTCGCCCACTTCACGGTCTTCTTTTTCGCCGGGGCGGCCTTTTCAGCCTTCTTCTCAGTCTTCTTTGCCGGCTCACCGAATATCCTCATCCTGAAGGCCTTCACAGTAGCAACGAAGTTGATCACATTGCCGTAGATCAGTCTCAGCGGGAAAAGCGGCGGCAGCAGGCAGCCGAAGAACACTGATCTGAATCCGTACACGTTGTACAATGCATAGCCGCGGAATATCTGGCGGATAATCATCATTACAAATACCGCTATAGCCATATAATTCACCGGAGAGCCCTCTCTGTAAAGAGGTTCCAGATCCATGAACATGGCCAGTATGCAGTAGACCGATGCCACGTAGCCCAGCAGCGGCAGCAGATTCAGGAACTTGGCCTTCAGGTCCTTGTAGAAGGAGTACCTGCCTGCCATGGGGATGTCTCCGGCAGTAAACACGTCCTTTATGCTCACGGACTGCATGGTGATGCCGTAGGTCCAGCGGGTCTTCTGGCGCACCGCAGCCTTAAAAGTATTCGGGAACAGTGATCTCGTGGTTATGAAGTCCGTGCGGACCTTCCCATTGCTCATAACCCGGGGAAGTTTATTCAGAACGTAATGAAATGCCACGCCCTTCTTGTACAGCAGCAGGGACAGCAGATAGTCCTCCGTCAGGCTGGCAGACGGGAGCACGTCCTCGTCACCGAACTCCTCAAGTCTCCGCCGGGAAATGGCAAAACCGGTGCCTGCGCAGGGCACGAAGGCCTTCATATTTCTCCGCTCCACCATGGAGATATAGTGGTTTTCCGCAAACTCGTCGGCGTAGGTGGCAGTGGTGATCTGCCTGAAAAAATTGCCGAAACGGGGCATTTCCATTATCGGGAAAACCGGAAACTGCAGAGCATCGTGACTGTCGATGAGATAATTGGTCGCCAGCAGCTCGTAGGAATGGATCACATCCTCAGAATCGTGGATCGTCAGGGACGCGAACCTGATTCCGTTCTCCTGCTCAAAGGCCTTTATCTGTCTGATCACGTGATTTATGTTCTGGGCCTTGGTGGTGGGTCCCTCCATGCAGTTTATGATGGGATGCACATTTGGAAATTCCCTGCTCACAGCCTCCACCGCGGCGATGGTCTCAGGATCGTTGGGATACACACCCACGAAGAGATGATACATGGACTTTGGATAGTCCGTGGTATTCATAAAGTTGGAGATAACATCTCCGATGACATTTGCTTCGTGCCAGGCGGCGATGGAAATTGCCAGCATCTTCGGAGGCGTGTTGCGGAGAGTCTCGAAATCCAGCTCCTCATCGCCAACCCTGCGTTTCCGGATCAGACCGGAAAACAGTCCCCATATGAACCAGGCAGTGTCGTCGATTCCGCATAACAGATATATGAAGATCAGCACAAAGCCGAATATCTGCACAAACATAATAAAACTCATCTTCAATCCCCCTATTCTTTTACTGCTGTCTATCATAACAGGCAAACGAGGGTTTTATTCTACCATAAATATAGTTACCCCGAAGTTACAAAATTAAAAATCGTTCACTATCGGCAACCCCGATATAACTTCTGGGATACTTTTGGAGTTGTAGGACAAAAAACTTAAAATGGCTGTATCCATTTATTTTCAATGTATACAGCCATTTTTATCAACACTTTTTGTCCTATAAGCCATCATCTTACAGAATGTCGATGTGCTCCCCTGCCAGTGCCTTGTTCATACTCCGAACCGAACAAAACTTTCCGCACATGCTGCAGGTGTTGCTGTGGTGATCCTCGGAAGCACGGCTGGCACGGATTTCTTTCGCCCTTTCCGGATCCATCTGACCTGAAATGGCGTCAGAAACCGTGGCCATACAAAAGGCGGAAGACAAAACGATAGTGTCTTCCGCAGTTTAAAAAATCTCAATTTTTAAACAATACTCCGGCCAATAGACCACAGGTACTGTTTCTTTGACTTTCCTACGTT
>JAIKWW010000061.1 GCA_024684465.1 Clostridia bacterium
TTTAATAGCTGTCTGGCCGAGAGTAACGGCGCTCACGTTCTGAAGAGTCTTTCCGAATCTTCCGATCGGTGTTCTTGCAGCGCTTACGATTACAACATCCTTCATAAATGTCCAACTCCTTTCCGAAAGCCCCCGGGGAAACGCCCCCGGCCGACTGTATCTATAACATTAAAATTGTTAATTTTTATACTTAAATATTACCATAATTCGTATAGCAATCAACCTTTTCGATATGGTACGAAACGGTCAATTTTAGTAATAATGGTCCGGGCTCCGCCCGCGAGCGCCGTGAAAAAGCAGCGCGGGGAGCGGCCGCCGTTCCTAAAACTTCAGATCAAACTTCTCCAGCTCGGCCATCTTCTCATCATATGTCATCCTGAACCGCACCGGCGTCAGCGTAACGTAGCCGGCCTGGTCCGCCATGACGTCCACATCCTCCGGGAGCCCCTGATACATCACCATGTCCCCCTGGTACCAGAAGTACTTCTGACCCCTGTGGTTCTGCATCACCTCATAGCGCTCGTCGTACTCCCTTGGTCCCAGCCTGGTAACCTTCATGCCCCTGATCTCCTCCGGCATGCAGTTTGGAAAGTTAACGTTCAGGAGCATGGTTCCGTCCATGGTCGGCACGATCTTCTGAGCCACTTCCTTTATGAGCGTCCTGGTGTTCTCCAGCTCCGCCATGGACGGGTTGTGATTCCCCACGGAAAAAGCCACCGCCGGAAGCCCTGCAAAGATTCCCTCCGCTGCTGCTCCGATGGTCCCGGAGTAGAAAACGTCGTCCCCGATGTTGGAACCGTGATTCACTCCCGCGAACACTGCGTCGATCTTCACTCCCCGCTCAGCAGGCAGCCTCTTAAGCGCCGACTTCACGCAGTCAGCAGGCTGACCGGACAGCTTCTCCGCGTACACAGCCCCCTCCACCTGCGCTTCGTCTATGAGCACCGGGACTCTCAGGGTCAGGCAGTGACTGGTGGCACTCCGGTTTCCGTTTGGCGCGCTCACGTACACATCCACCCCCGGGATCTCCGACAGAGCGGACACCATCACCCTGAGTCCTGCTGCATCTATACCGTCATCGTTTGATACGAGAATATTCATATGATGTTTCCTTTCTTGAATTCGTCTCCGGACGTCTGTTCCGGCCTCAGTAAAAGGCCGCCGTGCAGTTACCACAGCAGCCTTGAAATCACTAGAAATTGTTACCGCATCGTCTATCAGCGATGGGCTATTTTTGTCATTTTTCCGGCATTTCCAACTACAGGCTGATCCCCTGCTGCCTCGCCAGCTCCGTAAACACCTGTCCGATGTTCTCGTGGATGACGATGGTATTTTCGTTGGATGGGATTCCCAGATCCTGACGATTGATCACCACGAGGTACTTGCCCTTGAAGTAGTTGATGTAGGAAGCCGCCGGATACACGCTCAGGGACGTGCCGCCGATTATAAGCATGTCCGCCGCGGAGATCGCCTCCACAGACAGTCTCACCGCCTTTTCCGGAAGCGCCTCTTCGTAGAGAGTGATGTCCGGCCTCACCATGCCGCCGCAGGCAGGGCACCTTGGCACCGGTTCCTCCGAATCGAAGATGAAGTCGGTGGGGTACTCTTTGCCGCACTCCGTGCAGTAGTTCCTGAGAGCAGTGCCGTGGATCTCGTAGACCGCCCTGCTCCCTGCCTTCTGGTGCAGGCCGTCGATGTTCTGGGTCACTATAGCTGTCAGCTTTCCCATCTTCTCCAGCTCAGCCAGATACTTGTGGGCGTTGTTCGGCTCGATATTTCTGGTGTCCATCTTCTGTCTGTGGAACTCGAAGTACACCTTCGGGTCACTCACCAGGCAGCTGTGGCTCAGCAGGTATTCCGGCCTGTACTGGTCAAATCTCACGTCGTGCTGATTGTAGAGACCGTCCTTGCTGCGGAAGTCCGGCACGCCGCTCTCGGTGGAGACACCGGCACCTCCGAAAAACACGATCCTGCTGCATTCATCTATTGCTTTTCTCAATTCCTCGTACATATTTTTCCTCTTTTCCGGCCCGCTGCTGTCCCTCATATTAATGAAGTGCGCCCGGCGCCTGCGCTCCCGCGCCCCTTGGGGCAAGATACATTGCTTTTAGGCGATATGACTGCTATAACGCGAATTTATCATCCGGGATCGGATCCTTCTTCTTCAGCAGTCCCATCTTTATGAACTCATCCTTTGCTATCTTCGCCATCATGCTGTGACCTGCAGGGTTGGGGTGAACTCCGTCGAAGAAGTACCTTCCGTAGCCCGCCCTGAGCCGGTTCTTCATCTCCCTGTCGAAATCGATAAGCGGGAAGTGATTCTGCTTAGCCAGTTCCCTGAGCCAGTCATTGTAGAGGCGGATGTTGGTCTTTGCCGTTTCGTAGTCGATGATGGTCTTCCATTCCGGAGGCACATGGTTGTGGTCCGGCTCGGGCTCTACGCCGATCATCGGGATAATTCCCTTGTCCAGTGCCATCTGGGTCATCATCACGATGTTGTTGGACACGTAGTCCAGGGGTGTCTCTCCCATGATGTCATTGCCGCCGCCCATGATGAGGCAGGCCTTTGCGTTGATTCCCACCACGTGTTCATAGAATCTGGAGAGCATGTTGCCGGTGGTGTCTCCGTTTATGCCCAGATTCAGGAGATTGATTTCTTCCTCCCGGCGGAGCTTGCCGATCCATGTGAGAGATCCCTCCACCTCGAAACCGTACACGATGCTGTCACCGATGACCGCGATCCTGTCGTCCTTGGTCAGGGTCTTCAGCTTCTGTTCCAGTTCAGAAGGCTCCAGTGAACCGTCCTTCTTTTCCGGCTCCTGCAGGCCCTCCTCCTCGTTGAGCTCCTTCGCCATCTTCTCATCCAGAGCTGACATGCGGCGCTGGAAATCCTTGTCCGCAGCCTCCTGCACCTTGCGGTCATATTCGTCCACCGCGTCCTGGATCTCGTCCTCCGACAGCAGATCGATCAGCGTGATCTTTCCTTCTTTCAGAGAATAATTCCTGACTTTTATCCCGTCCTGGACCTTTTCTTCAATGTCCGCTCTTTCTCTGATGCCTTTTCCTCTCTGATGTGCCATTACAACCTCACCTCTGAAAATAAATCGTCACTGTGTTTTCATTGAAATCCTGCGACCCGTGTTCCGTCGCATTCTGTGATAATATGTGTCCTTTAAAATTACGCAGCCTGCGCAGGTCTGAATGCCGCGTCAGCACGCGGTTCCTGCGGCTACGCGGCCTGCGGCTCGTCTTCCCAGTCGATGGCTGCGTACTTCAGCGCGTAATCGATCTGATCGTCTGTATATTCGTAGATCTCCAGGAAGTATCTTACTTCCCTGCTGTTTACGTCGTTCTGGTCCCCGTACACTTCCTCCGCCTGCCAGATGGCTTCCTGATACCAGTCCGCTCCGCAATGGTCCAGAGCAAATTCGATCTCATCATCTGTCAGACCAAAGCTGTCCAGGAACATCTTCAGTCCCTCCCGGGAGTAAGGATAACTTGAGAGGGCCCATTCTGCCTTGTCCAGAGCGTCCTTCTGGCCTTCCGTCAGCGCAGAGGCGTCCACATCCGGCGTTCCGTAGTAATAGATACCCGATTCGCTGTCGTACCAGCGGTCGGTTTCAGTGCTCACTGCCCCGCCGGATCCGTTTACCGGATCCTGTCCCGGATCGTCATCCCCGTCGTCAAACAGACCGGTCATCTCCTCTATTTCCCGGATCAGCCTGTCCGGGAATCTGTCCGGGCCGGAGGTCAGCTCCTCCATGACATTGACCACGGTTCCAAATGCCATCACCGCAGCGACCACGAGAGCTATGATCTGCCCCTTTGCTCCGAATGGTCTCTTCACCAGCGTGTAGATGATGCCCGCAGGCCAGAAGACCAGCAGCAGAATGATGGCCAGGATCTTTCCGCCGGCGTCGCCGTTATCCGCAGATCTGCCTATAGTTCCCGGATGGGGCATGTGGACCCCTCCGCCGTTCTCCTCCCTGCAGAACTCGTCATCAACATTGGTATCACGGGCTGTTCCGGCGCTCCGCTCAAAGGTAATATCTGATTCATCATCTCTCCCGCTTCCGCCTGCTTCAGCCATCCTCCGGAGTTTTTCAGCCCTGGAGCTTTCCCTTCCCTGGGAGATCTCAGGTCCTGCATTCTGTCCCTCCCGGGCATATCTGAACCTGGACTCGTCGATCTGCCGGCCGTTGAAGGCTCCGGCCTCATAACGTGCCTTGTAGAATTCGAACTCATCTTTCGTTATGAGTCCGCTCTTCAGCAGTTGTCTGTAATTGTCTAAGCGATCTGTCATGTTATTCCTTCTACCCTTTCAATAATCTGTCAACCCCTGTTTCCGGCTTCCGGATCCGGTCTGCTTCCTTCAGGATCCGGCTGTCGCCTGTTCCCGTAGAAATCCGCGTGGGGATTCATATACTGCCGTTTTCCCTCTGTCATGCCCCTGTATCCGATGGCATTTATCGGGCAGCGGTGGAAGCACCCCAGACACATGGCGCACTTCGGAACCCGCCAGACAGGCCTGTGATCTTCCATTTTTATGGCGTGCACCGGACATGAGGCAGCGCATATGCCGCATCCTATACAGAAATCCTCTGCGTGAAGGTGCTTCGTCAGCCTTGCAGGCTCATAGATCCTGTGGAACAGAGCGGACATCTGCGGAGGCATGCAGGAATATGCATAGTCGCCTTCCAGGCGCGATTCCACCATGCGGGACAGCAGGTCTATCTGAGGCTCCGCCTCCTCCAGAACCGCTCTGTCCTGTTCAGGTGACGGATTGAAATTCACAGCCCAGTTCTCAGGCATTTTCACACTGAATGCCGCGCTGAGCTTCACTCCCCTGGATGCCAGAAGCTGTGCCGCCTGCGGAGTCACGGAGCCGGGGCTTCCTCCGTAGGTGAGGATCAGGTAAACGTAGACCTCCGAAGGTCCGTTGACGTGAAATTTCTTCAGAAAATCACTGACAACGGAAGGAAGTCCCGTAAAATACACCGGCGTGGCGATACCAACGGAAAGCGGGAGACCCTCCCTGTGTTCGGGTTCCAGTTCCTCCCCCTGCAGCACCGGCGAGCTGAAGTTTCTGCTGAGAGCCGGCCTGCCGTCCTCCGTGAGGCGCAGGTGGAACCGCTTGCTGTCCAGCAGCTTTGGAATGGAGAGCAGCTGCTCCCCGGTGACTGCCGAGATGCGCTTTGCCACGTATTCTGTGTTTCCGGTTCCTGAAAAATACAAGATCATATGCTTTCACCTCACAATTTCCGGGCTTCTGTGGGCCCGGGGCCTCCGCCATTGGTATCGTCTGCCTGTGTACGGCTGCCGGGAGCAGCCACGTATCCCCCCGGATACTTACACTATTTCATTATACTCGACTTTTGCGGTTTCTTCTACTATCTGTGGATTTCAAGCCGGGAGTCTGTTATCCTTTTATTGCCGGGTGCCTGCGGAAGTTACATTTTATCGTCCATCGTTATTTGGCGATATTACCCTGCGGGCACATCCCATTAATACTGAAATTTGAACGGAAAGAAGAAATATGGTTTTACTGAATGCAGACAACATAAATAAGTCCTACACCGTGGACCCGCTGATCGACAATGTGACTCTCAGCATCAGCGAGGGGGAGAAGATCGGACTGATCGGCGTCAACGGCACCGGCAAGTCCACGCTGCTCAGGATCCTGGCGGGAGTGGAGGAACCGGATTCCGGAACCATCACCCGCACCAGGAACACCCGTATCGCCTACATGCCGCAGAATCCCGACTACGACGGGAATCTCACCGTAGCGGAACAGGCGGCGTTCTATCTGAGAAAGGTGGATCCCTCCGCGGATGATTTCCGCTGTCATTCACTGCTGACCAAAATGCGTATCCGGGACCTGGACGCTCTCATGGGCAACCTGTCCGGCGGACAGCGGAAGAGGGTGGCTCTGGCCGCGGTGCTGGCTGCGGAGGCTGAGCTCATCATACTGGACGAGCCCACCAACCACATGGACAACGACATCATCGCCTGGATGGAAGACTTTCTCGTCAATACCAGAAGCGCTCTGATCATGATCACCCACGACAGGTATTTTCTGGACAGAGTCACCAGGAGGATCCTGGAGATCGACCGGGGAAAGATCTTCAGTTACGACGGGAATTACGATTATTATCTGGAGACCAAGGCTGCCAGGATCGACAGCATGAAGGCAAGTGAGCGAAAGAGAGCCGCTCTCTACAAGAAGGAGCTGGCATGGATACAGAGGGGCGCAAGGGCCCGCAGCACCAAGGCGAAATCCCACATCGAGCGCTTCGAGGAACTGCGGGACAGTAAATTGATAATAGACGATACGTCTCTATCCATCGGCACTGTGAGCTCCAGACTCGGCAGGAAGATCATCGAGATAGAAAACGTGTCGAAGGCTTTTGACAGTCAATCGGTAATTAACGATTTTACCTATACAGTGCTCCGTAATGACCGCATCGGCATCATAGGAGACAACGGCGCAGGCAAGTCCACACTGCTGAAGATCATCACAGGCGAACTGAAGCCGGACTCCGGTTCCGTCAGCATCGGCGAAACCGTGAAGATCGGCTACTTCTCTCAGGAGACACGGCTTCCGGAGGAGGATCTGAGAGTTATCAAATTTGCGGAACAGATTTCCGACAACGTCCGCACCGACGAGGGCACCTTCTCAGCCTCCCAGATGCTGGACCGTTTCCTTTTCAGCGGCTTCAAGCAGTCCATGATGATCAGCCGGCTTTCCGGCGGCGAGAAGCGCAGGCTCTGTCTTCTGAGCATCTTGATGCAGGCGCCGAATGTGCTGATACTGGACGAGCCGACAAATGACCTGGACATCGAGACCCTGACCATCCTGGAGGATTATCTGGACAGTTTTCAGGGTGCGCTGATAATCGTGTCCCACGACAGGTACTTCCTGGACAGGCTGTGCAGGCGCACCTTCGCCTTCAC
Source organism: Clostridia bacterium (assembly GCA_024684465.1). Taxonomy (GTDB): domain Bacteria; phylum Bacillota; class Clostridia; order Peptostreptococcales; family Anaerovoracaceae; genus JAIKWW01. The sequence goes on from JAIKWW010000061.1 coordinate 6,955, forward strand.
CGGTGACGGTGTGATCAGGCACCTGACGGGCGGCTACACTGACGCCATGAAGGCGCTGGAGCTGGAGGCTCTTGAGGCGGAAATGGCAGGTGCCGCGGGCAGAGGTGCAGCCGGGTCGGGTAAGTCAGGCGGGTCGGCCGGGTCGGGCAAGTCAGGCCTGGCTTCCGGGGCAGACCGGGCTTCGGGGCCGGACCTGGCATCCGGGACGGATGATGCAGGACGCGCGGGCGGCGGCCGGGATGCGGAGCGCCCGCGCCACCGGCAGAAGCTGAAGTTTTCCTTTAAAGAGCAGAAGGAGTACGAGACCATCGACTCGGATATCGAGGAACTTGAGGAAGCCATTGCGGAGATCGACGCTGACATGGCAGCCAGCGCTTCCGACTACGGCAGGCTTCAGGAGCTGTCTGAAAAGCGCGCCGGGCTGGCCGCAGAACTTGAAGAAAAAGAAAATCGCTGGATCTATCTCACCGATCTGGCTGATCGCATAGCAGCTCAGGATGCCGGAAACTGATCTGCGCAAACTTGCCGCCGCCCTCAGGCCCGGCGGACATTCCACAAAATTCATGTATACATCCCTTTTAAGAATTTTTATTTTCTTAACTGCGGGCATTCACGTTATAATGGTGATGGACAGTTCGTTAGCATACAAACGGTTATCCGGCCTTTTGCCCTCCGCTGTATGAAAAACGGGCTCTGCGGGAGCCGTCTCCGTGTCCCGCCGATATCTGTGTTATCGAAATTTTCATAGGATTGTATCTGAAAAGCTGCGGGTTTTTCCGCAGCAAAACCACATAAAAGGAGGCAGTAAATGTCTGATTTTAACGAAGTGGCTATCGACCGCGCTGAAACTACCGAAGAGTTCGTCTGGGACTGCATGCCTCACCGCATTGAGGAGAGTCACAAAGGCACCTACGGCAAACTCCTGGTGGTGGCAGGCAGTTCGCGTTTCAGAGGCGCGGCGGCTCTCTGCACTGAGGGCGCACTCCGCTCCGGCTGCGGCATCGTCACACTGGCATCTGTGGAACCGGTTTTCCCTTCCATCCAGACCAGCCTGCCGGAGGCCGTTTTCTTCCCTTGCAGGATCAATGGCAACGGCGGCATCTCAGCCGACATGAGAGACGAGCTGATCGAAGAAGCGCACAATGACCACTCTGCTATAGTTCTGGGTCCGGGCCTTGGCAACACTGAGGACACGGTTTCCATCGTGCGGGGGCTGGTGGAAAATACCAACTGCGGCATGATTCTGGACGCAGACGCCCTGAACGCGCTGACCCCGGGACCTCATCCATGGCCAAAGGAAAGCGATCCGGTGAAGAACATCTACGTTCAGGCCGACATCGATTTCACTTCCATCCCTGAGCAGTACGCTGCGGTGGAAAACTGGCCGAAACACCCTTCTCCGTTCCCTATCGTTGTGACGCCTCATCCCGGCGAGATGGCACGGCTTCTGAAGATGCCGGTTGCCACTGTCAAAGCAAACATGGAACAGATCGCGCTGGCCTTCGCCAGGGACAACAACTGCGTCGTGGTCCTGAAAGACCACAGGACCATCATCGCCTCCCCTAGGGGCAAGGTCTGGAGAAACACCACCGGCAATTCCGGTCTTGCAAGGGGCGGCTCCGGTGACATTCTCGCAGGCATGATCGGTTCCTTCCTGGCTCTGGGCATGGATCCTTTTGAAGCTTCAGTCTGCGCATGCTGGCTTCACGGCAAAGCGGCTGACCTCTGTGCAGCCCGCTGCTCCAAAACAGGCATGCTGCCCCACGACATCTTCCCGGATCTGCAGCAGATACTTCTGGAAAACAACAGATAGGGACGATCTGCGGAAGCACCTTTCATTGCTGCTGATATTAATACCGCCTGCGGCGACACCGTCCCGGCGATTAAAAACAAAATTGATCAAACCAAAAAAGCAGATTCCTTCGAATCTGCTTTTTTATGCCCTACGGGCATTCCGGGCCGTTCCCGGCCACACCCGCAGCATTATTATTTACTGAATAGCCTCCACGATGAGTCTGCCGCACTCAACAGTGCCCACAGTCTTCTCACCCGGTTTGGCGATATCACCGGTTCTCACGCCGTCGGCCAGAACCTTCTTCACCGCATTTTCGATGGCATCAGCCTCACTGGTGAGTCCGAAGCTGGATCTTATCATCATCGCAGCGGACAGGATCGTGGCCATCGGATTCGCTATATCCATACCGGCGATGTCAGGCGCACTGCCGTGGATCGGCTCGTACATGCCGAAGCCGCCATCTCCCAGAGATGCTGACGGAAGCATGCCGATGGAGCCCGTAACCTGGCTCGCCTCGTCGGAGAGGATGTCTCCGAACAGGTTGCTGGTGAGGATCACGTCGAACTGCTTCGGATTTCTCACGATCTGCATTGCCGCATTGTCCACGTAGAAGTGGTTCAGTTCGACTTCAGGATACTCCTTTGCAACCTCTTCCACAGTTGCTCTCCAGAGTCTCGAACTGTCCAGAACATTTGCCTTGTCTATACTGGTAACCTTTTTATTTCTCTGCATAGCCAGATCGAAGGCAACCTTTGCGATTCGCTTTACTTCACCTTCACTGTACTGTTCCACATCGTAAGCAGCAGGGCCGTTCTCAGTTTCCTTCTTTCCCCTCTCACCGAAGTAGATACCGCCGATGAGTTCTCTCACGATCATGATGTCAAAGCCGCCTTCCACGATCTCTGGCTTCAGCGGGCAGGCATCCTTAAGTTCGTCGAACATCATGGCAGGTCTCAGATTCGCGAAGAGGCCCAGTTCCTTGCGGAGTCCCAGAAGAGCTCTTTCCGGTCTGTTGTCGCTTGGCTGGGAGTCCCACTTCGGACCGCCCACGGCTCCCAGGAGTACCGAATCACTGGCCTTGCAGACATCTATGGTCTCCTGAGTCAGCGGTTTTCCGTATGCATCGATGGAAGCTCCGCCTGCGAGCACTTCCTGAAACTCGAACTTGTGTCCGTAGATTTCTCCCACCTTTTCCAGAGCCAGCATGGCCTGGTCTACGATGGAAGGGCCGATACCGTCGCCCTTGATGACTGCGATCTTATAATCCATTTCACTAATCCTCCATAGTTATCAGACGTCTTACGACACTTTTTTTCAACGATTCCGGTGTTTTATCCTTTTCCGTTCCGTCTTTTCTTCCCAAACTTACTTAACCAGTTTTGCGGATGTGTAATTCACCAGTCCGCCCTGCTCTATGAGCTGCTGCAGGAATTCAGGCTGAGGCGCTGCCTGATATACCTCGTTCTTTGTCTTGTTTGTCACAACGCCTGTAGTATAGTCGATGGAGATCTCGTCTCCGTTCTCGATCTTCTCTGCAGCTTCCGGACATTCCACGATAGGAAGGCCTATGTTGATGGCATTTCTGAAAAATATTCTGGCAAAACTTGAGGCGATCACGCACTGGCAGCCCGCCGCCTTTATCGCTATAGGAGCGTGCTCTCTGGAGGAACCGCATCCGAAATTCTTTCCGCCCACTATGATGTCGCCGCTCTTTACGCTGCCTGCAAAGGAAGTGTCGATATCCTCCATGCAGTGGCTTGCAAGCTCTTCAGGATCTGAAGTGTTCAGATATCTGGCAGGAATGATGACATCAGTATCAACGTTATCTCCGTATTTAAAAACAATTCCCATGGTCAACCTCCTAATACTGTGCCGGATCGGCGATTTTGCCTTCTATTGCTGATGCGGCTGCAACCGCAGGACTTGCAAGGTATACTTCAGAGTCCACGTGGCCCATTCTTCCCACGAAGTTTCTGTTGGTGGTGGAAACCGCTCTTTCGCCTGCTGCAAGGCAGCCCATGTGACCGCCCAGACATGGTCCGCAGGTCGGCATGGAGAATACCGCGCCGGCGTCTATGAATATCTCCGCCCAGCCCTGTTGAATGCAGTGCTTGTAGACGTTCTGAGTTCCCGGGATGATGATGCAGCGCACTCCGTCAGCAACTCTTCTGCCTTTCAGGATCTTTGCGGCAACTTCCATGTCGGATATGTTTCCATTAGTACATGACCCGATAACCACCTGGTCGATCTTCACTTCTCCCACGTTGTCGATAGTCCTCGTGTTTTCCGGCAGATGCGGGAAGGAAACCGTCGGCTTTATCTGAGAAAGATCGATATCGATGACCTGATCGTACTCGGCGTCGTCGTCGGCCTTGAAAACTCTCGGCTCGTGCTTTGATCTGCCCTTCAGATAATCCAGAGTGATCTCGTCCACTTCGAAGATGCCGTTCTTGGCGCCCGCTTCGATGGCCATGTTTGCGATGGTCAGCCTTGCGTCCATACCAAGACATCTGAGCCCGTCTCCGGTGAATTCCATTGACTTGTATCTCGCGCCCTCCACTCCGATCATGCCGATGATGTGAAGGATCACGTCCTTGCCGCTTGCCCAGCCCTGAAGCTCGCCGTGGAGATTGAACCTGATGGCGGACGGAACCTTGAACCAGGAAACGCCTCTCGCCATGCCGGCAGCGATGTCAGTGGAGCCCATGCCCGTTGAAAATGCGCCCAGGGCACCGTATGTACATGTATGGGAATCTGCGCCGATCACCACATCGCCGGCAGTTACCAGACCCTGCTCCGGAAGCAGCGCGTGCTCGATACCGACACGGCCCACTTCAAAGTAGTTGGTCAGTTCCTGAGCCTTCGCAAATTCCCGGACGATCTTGCACTGTTCAGCTGCCTTGATGTCCTTGTTCGGCGTAAAATGATCCGGAACCAGATATACCCTGTCAGGGTCGAACACTTTGTCCGCTCCCATGGACGGAAGGTTCTTGATTGCCACCGGTCCGGTTATGTCATTTGCCAGGACAGCATCCAGCTTTGCCTCGATGAACTGGCCGGCAACCACGCTGTCCAACCCGGCATGAGCTGCCAGGATCTTCTGAGTCATGGTCATTCCCATAATAATCACTCCTTAATCTATATAAAAATATGTGCAATAAATTTCGAATCTCAATTCTAAAAAGTCATAAACGAATCTCTAAAACGACCCCCCGATCATTTTATCAATTCCTTATTTTCCATAAACAGGCTGCCGCATCCCCATGCGACAGCCTGACATCGGCGACCCTCCGGCCGGCATCCCCCAACACCGGCATACGGCCGTCAACGATTAATCTCTCATTCCGTCGACCCCGCTGTAATGTACATTTCTTACAGCTGCGCGTGGATCCTCTCGCCGGAGTCCTCTTCGTGGATAAGTTTGTTCACCGCCTCCACGTATGCATTGATGCAGGCCTCCACAACGTCTGTGCTAAGTCCTCTTCCACGCTTCACGACCTTACGGCCGTCCCTTTCCTCACTGATGGAGATGGTCGCGTCACCCAGTGAGTCCTTTCCTTCTGTAATCGCCTGCAGCTGGAAGTCTTCCAGATGCAGCTTTCTTCCGACAATCTGCTCTATGGCATGGAAAGATGCGTCGATAGGACCGTCGCCCCTTCCCACCTTTTCCACCTTTCTGTTATCCTTCACCAGCGTGATGACGGATGTCGGTGTGATGGTATTGCCGCTGTTCACCACGAATCTGTGGAGGGTATAAGTCTTCGGAACCTGAATCGCTTCCTTAGTCATCATAGCCTCGATGTCGCTGTCGTGAACGTCCTTCTTCTTGTCTGCGATCTTCTTGAATTTCTCAAAAGCAACCTGCAGTTCCTCGTCGGACACCTGGAATCCCAGCTCGTTGAGCCTGTTCCTCAACGCAGCCTTTCCGGAGTGTTTTCCGAGTACCAGTGACTTCTCCGTGATACCGATGGATTCCGGTGTCAGGATTTCGTAAGTCTGCTTGTTCTTCAGTACGCCGTCCTGGTGGATGCCCGCCTCGTGAGCGAAGGCATTTTCGCCGACAATCGCCTTGTTAGGCTGAACCCTCACACCTGTGATGTTGGTCAGCAGCTGTGACGTTCCCATGATCTCCGTGGTGTTGATCCTCGTATCCGCACCGATGTAGTCAATCCTGGTCTTCATGGCCATGACCGCCTCTTCGAGAGAGCAGTTGCCCGCCCTTTCTCCGATGCCGTTCACCGTGCACTCGATCTGCGTAACTCCCGCCTTCAGGGATGCCAGTGAATTTGCCACCGCCAGCCCGAGATCGTTATGGCAGTGTACTGAGATATCCACATTATCCAGTGCAGGGCATGCATTTCTGATGTCAGTGATGAACTTCACATACTCATCCGGAACGGTATATCCCACTGTATCAGGGATATTAATGGTAGTTGCGCCGGCTTTTATAACTGCATCAAATATCTTCGCGAGGAATTCCACGTCGCTTCTGGTGGCGTCCTCCGCGGAGAATTCGATGTTGCTTACAAACTGTTTGGAATACTTCACCGCTTCCACTGCCGAATCGATAACCTGATCCGGAGTCATCATGAGCTTGTATTCCATATGTATAGGTGAAGTTGCGATGAATGTGTGAATCCTCGGCTCGACTGCATTCTTCAGAGCCTCCGCCGCCGCGTCGATGTCGGACTTCAGCGCCCTTGCAAGGCTGCATACCGAAACTTCCTTTATGGTCTCGGCTATCTCCTTTACGGAGTTGAAATCCCCCGGAGACGACGCCGCGAAACCCGCCTCCATCACGTCAACTCTCAGCTTTTCCAGCTGCCGTGCCATCCTGAGCTTCTCGGCAGCGTTCATGCTGCAGCCCGGAGACTGCTCGCCGTCTCTCAGGGTCGTATCAAAGATCTTTATCATTCTCATATAAATAAACCTCCTGAAATCCCGTCTCAGAATATCCTTCGCAAAATTTTCAATTTCATTTCTCTGATTTTTAATTAAAGTATATACTTTAAAGTTTTATCGTCAATACGAAATACAATTTATGTACAATTTTATTTTTTCTGAAAATCCCATTTTCAATAATGGTATCAATAATGCCAAATCTCCGATTAACCCAAGATTTTCAACGAGTTTTCATTTTTCGCACAGTCGGCTTTTCCTTCTGGAAATCCCGTTTTCAGAAATGCATACATTTTTAAAACAGCTATTTTCATTATTGTATGCGATTTTGAAATACTCATTTTTATAATTGTATGCGATTTCAAACCATCTGTTTTCATTATCGTATATGATTTTAAAACTTGAATTTCTGACATTGTTTTCATTGACGAAGCCCGGGTTTCCGGGATCGGTATCTGCATCACCTGCGGATCTTCCCCGGCCGGATGGCATAAAAAGAGAGCTGCCGGTGGATTCCACCGGCAGCCCCTGATAATTCTCATATTTTGTTTTCCCGGCATCGGACTTCCTCTTGAAGCCCTCTGTCAGTTTTATTCTTCCGTGATCCTGCCTGTGATGCTCTTTTCCAGCTTTCGCCTCGCTATCTGCAGCCGGGCCCCGCAGGTTTCACATCTCAGTCGGAAATCCATGCCCGCGCGTTCAACCGTGAACACATTGCCGCCGCAGGGATGCTTCTTTTTGAGGACCAGGCGGTCCCCTTCATTAATGACCATCGGCATCGGACACTCCCCCTTCCATAAGACCCGTAAAACAAAACGGAGCCCGCCCCCAAAGAGGCAGGCTCCCGATAAAGCTCATGCGATATTGCTTCTTTTATTTCTTTTCGATCCTGTCGCAGCCCATAAATCCTCTGAGCGCCTCAGGGATCGTGACGGATCCGTCCTCGTTCTGGTAGTTTTCCAGGATCGCAGCGAAGGTTCTGCCCACTGCCAGTCCGGAACCGTTGAGGGTATGAACGAACTCAGGCTTTGCCTTTGCGTCTCTTCTGAATCTGATATTCGCTCTGCGTGCCTGGAAATCTTCAGTGTTGCTGCAGCTGGAGATCTCAACATATCTGCCGTAGCTAGGCATCCACACTTCGATATCGTATGTCTTCGCAGCGCTGAAACCGGTATCGCCTGTGGAGAGCACGATGACTCTGTAAGGGAGACCCAGCTTCTGGAGAACCGCCTCAGCATCGTTGGTCAGCTTTTCCAGCTCATCGTAGGAAGTCTCTGGCTTTACGACCTTGACCATCTCCACCTTGTTGAACTGGTGCTGTCTTACCAGACCTCTGGTATCTCTGCCTGCAGAGCCTGCTTCCTTTCTGAAGCAAGGAGTGTATGCCGTAAAGTAAAGCGGGAGCTCGTCTCCGTCGATGATCTCCTGATTTCTGAAGTTCGTGAGCGGAACCTCTGCAGTAGGTACCAGGAACTGGTCCGTTTCTTCCAGATGATACATGTCATCTTCAAACTTAGGAAGCTGGCCCGTCCCCTCCATGGTCTCTCTGTTTACGATGAACGGAGTGATCATTTCGGTATAGCCCTGTTCTTCTACGTGGAGGTTGAGCATGAAGTTGATGAGAGCTCTTTCCAGTCTCGCGCCCATGCCCTTGTAAACTGTGAATCTCGCGCCGGAGAGCTTTGCTGCTCTGTCGAAGTCCAGGATATCCAGATCCGTGCCCAGATCCCAGTGCGCCTTGTGCTCGAAATCGAACTTTCTCGGCTCACCCCACTTGCGGATCTCCACATTGTCACTGTCGTCCTTGCCGATCGGCGATTCAGGGTTCGGCGTGTTTGGAATGGTGAGGAGCAGGTCTCTCAGTTCCTTCTGAACCTCGGCAACCTGCACGTCCAGCTCACTGATCTTAGCGGAGAGTTCCTTGAGTTCCGCCATCAGCTCTGTGGTGTCCTCGCCGGCCTTCTTCATCTGCGGGATGCGCTTGGATTCCTTATTCTGCTTAGCTTTCAGAGCTTCCACCTCTGCCAGCAGATCTCTGCGTCTGTCGTCCAGCACGATGGTGCGGTCGATGTCATAGTCGCCCTTTCCTCTGGATTCGATCGACTTTTTCACATTGTCGAAATCTTCACGTATCCTCTTGATATCAAGCATTTTCATCCTCCTAATATAAGCATTGTCTTATTATTTTAATAGTTTGCCGTTCCACGGTTAAGCAGCTTCACCGCTGTCGCCGTCTTCGGCTCCGGTGCTGCCTCCGTCTTCACCGGAAGCTCCGGCGCCCGTCGTTCCTGCGCCTTCGGTCATCTGGTCGAGATAGCTCTCCAGTTCCTGGAGATGTCTGCCGTATCCTGCCCAGTCGCCGTCCTTTTGAGCCTGTACCGCACTATTATATGCCTCATTGGCCTTTGTTGCAAGTTCTTCCAGACTCAATGTCCCGTTTTCAACGGTTCCAGTCTGGGAGGTTCCGCCCTCATCAGTATTCTCCTCCACATAGGCCTCACCCATGTTGAAGAGTTCGTTCAGAGCATCTGCCAGGGTCGGAGCGTAGGCGATCCTGTCGTTGTAAGCCACGATCACTCTCTTCACTTCCGGCAGGCTCGTATCCGTTGAAGATTCCAGGTAGACCGGCTCCACGTAAAGCAGAGCATCGTCGATAGGGATCACGAACATGTCGCCTCTGGTATACTTTGAACCCGAAGAGTTCCACAGAGAGAATTCCTTGGAGATCTCCGTGTTCTGGTCAATCTGGGACTCGATCTGCATCGGTCCGTAGATAACCCTTTCCTTCGGCATCCTGTAGAGGATCAGCTGACCGTAATTGTCCCCGTCACTTCTCGCAACCAGCAGACCGGTCATATTCTTCTTCCCGTTAGGAGTGAATGGAATGGAACTGATGAATTCCTCCTTTTCCTCTCCCGGAAGCTTCATGATGTAGTAGTTCGGATACATGCGGACCTCTTCCTGTCCGTAGATCTCAGAACCTATACTCCACTTGTCCTCATTCTGATAGAACACGCTCACATCAGACATGTGATATCTCTGGTACATGCGCGCCTGAATGTCCAGCATGATGCTGGAGTAACGGATGTGGGAAGCCAGATCCTCCGGCATCTCGGATACATCCTTTATGAGGTTCGGATAGATCTTGCTTATGGTATCCACGATAGGTTCGTCAGCGATCTTGTAGAAGTTGGTCTCTCCGGAATACGCGTCCACCACTACCTTAACCGGGTTTCTCACGTAGTTGAAGGTCTCTCCCGTATTGGACTCGGTCATTCTCTCCGAGTACGGATAGTAATTGCTTGTGGTATATGCATCCGCGATCCAGTACAGCTTGCCGCTCTCAGAGATCACGATGTACGGGTTGCCGTCATACGAGAAGAACGGCGCTATCTTTTTGATCCTATCCATAACATTTCTCTCGTACAGGATCTTCGAATCCGAGCTGATGTTTGTGGAAACCAGGATCTTGATATTTCCTTCCTTCACAGCATACAACAGCCTCTTGAAGAACCCCAGCTTGATGCCCTTGTCGGAATCATAAGTGGTATACACGTTCTCCGTGCCGCTCGGATAGTCGAACTCACTCTCATCCGTATTGGTAATAATATAATCATCTGTAGACTCGCCGAAGTAGATCGCCGGCTGGGTAACCTGCAGACTTTCGCTGGAGGACACCGGCGGAATGCTGTCAACCAGCATCGTCGGCTGCCCCGAAGTCGTGATGGCGTTCACCTTTGAAAGCGTCACGCCGTAGCCGTGGGTGTACTTGATGTGCTGGGACAGCCAGGACACATCATCCCCCAGACTGGAGCTGTCCATCTCCCTGGCGGACAGGAAGGTCTGTGTGTACTCACCGTCGATATTGTATCTGTCCACGTCCACGTCGTTGAACTTGTAGTAGGTACGGATACTCTGAGTCTGATTGTAGAACTGCTTTGACGGCGAGAAGTCATTGATACGGATGTTCTTTATGGTTCCGTCATTGGCTGCGATATTCTGAGCCGTCAGAGTTGAACGGGCAGAGTACTCCTTGTCCGTCACCTCAGCTATGTCATAGGCCTCCTGGGTGGAAGCGATATTGTACTTCAGATACTGGGATTCCTTGTTGATCTCATCCGGCTGAACGATCCAGGACTGCACTGCCGTGCTCACCAGCCCTGTCCCAAGAGAAACCAGGATCATCACCACCGGCAGGATCAACATTCTCTTAAACTGCCTCTTCTTGAGGAACACCACCAGGCCGATGGCCGAAAGGATCGCCATGACGATCTCCGCCCTGTACTGGATCAGCGTCACATGGGTGTCGGTGAATCCCGCACCGTAAACCGCACCGTGAGTCGAGTAGAGCAGATCGAACTGACGCATGTAGAAGGTCAGCGCCACACCTGCGAAGAACAGGATGCCCAGGATCAGCAGCTGCCGCATGGCTATGGATGCGAGAGTCTTCAGATTTCCCGTATCCAGTTTGCGGTGGGGAATGTTCATATTCATTCCGAACTTGCCGAAGATCACGTTGGAATTATCCTGCTGCTCTCCTTCATCCTCAACGTATACCGTATCGTCCTCCTCCGTCATAACCGGATGCATGACGGACATCAGGAAGATGTAATATAGGGCGGTCATCACGAGAAATGCGATGACAACAGTGATCAGAAGCCCGATGCCCCCGTTCACCAGCGCCATCTTGAAAACGTAGAAAGATATGTCCTTGCCAAACAGCGGATCCGACTGGCCGAAGGAAGTGCTGTTAAAGGCGTAGAGGATCTCCTGCCACAGAGTGCCGGTCACCAGAGCCGTCAGCAGGCCGGAAAATACAACGCTGAACAGCAGCGTCACCAGCGTCTGCTTCTTCTGGGACAGACTGCTCTCATGGGTTTCCAACCTCTTGAGGTACTCCCGCTTCAGAGAAGCCAGATACAACATGGACAACAGCGTTATTATCAGAAATGATGGCACCGCGATCTCGATCTGGGTCACCAGCTTCTTCATGAAAACCTGAGTGTATCCCAGATCCTGGAACCACCAGTAGTCCGTGATGAACTCCACCAGAGTTCTGAAGAAAGCTGCCACCAGCACCAGCACCAGCAGTATGGTGCCTATGCCGATCTTAAGTCCCCGCCGGCGGGTACCGGTATTCTCATTGCTCAAGTTCTTGCTCCTTTCTCTTTCCCTGCCCCGGTTTGCCGGGTTCCGGAATCCTTGCAAATAAAGCAGAAGGCGACTCTGCTACATCTTTAAGCCGGAGTCGCCTGTCGCACCGTCGAGGGCGAAGAACTGCTCCTCCACCCTCTCGATAAATACATTCGCCTGCGAATCTCTCGCAAACAATTTAACACCGATTACAGTGAATTCAAGCACCAGCAGCACTGCGAGCACCGCGATGATCGCCTTGACCGGTGCACTGAAGCCTCCTCTGTCCTCGGATTTCTTCTTCTTTTTCTTTTTCCTTCCGGCAGCTGCAGGAACCGGCTCCTCTTGAACCGCAGTCGGTGCAGCCTCTTCCGGGATATTTTCAGCAGGGCTGTACCCGGCCGGATCTTCTGCAGCAGGAATGTCTTCAGCCTCCGGCTCATCTTCATCCAGGATTTCAGTCATCACCGCTGCGCCCGGCATAGCCTCAGCAGCCATCACCCCGGAAACAACCGCAGCAGATTTCCTGTCTTCAGCATCGTCCCGAACTTCAGGCTCTGCCACTTCTGCCGCGGCAGCAGGCATCTCAGCCGCTCCGGACTCTGCATACCCGTCAACCACGCCGGACTCAGTCTCAGCTGTCGCTGCAGGCTCATCAGTCTCTCCGGCAGCATCCTGCCAGCTCCGGCCAACCTCAGGGATCTCACCCGCAGGCTTCGCCTCGAAGTCCGGTTCCTCAGGCACCTCCGGGGCCGCCTCTGCAGTCGCCTCCTGATCGAGATTTGCTGCAGTGGAAGCCTCTTCAGCAGCCTCATATATGTCCGCGGACACAGCCAGCGGCCCCGTCAGGTCCGCAGCAAGTTCCGCAGCCGTTTCGCTTTCGGACTTCGGCATATCTGCAGGTTCGGTTTCTGCCTCAGACTCTTCAGCCTCCGCTTCTTCCTGAATCTCAGCCTCTTCTCCGTTTCCGGACTTTGCCTCTTCCTCAGTGGAAGTCCCGGTCTCCTCAGCCTCTTCAGCAGCTCCGGCTTCGCGGGTTGCTTCCGCCTCAGCAGACTCTTCAGCAGCCTCAGATTCCCCGATCACTTCCGAAGTCTCTCTGCTTTCGTCTGCCACATCAGCCTCTTCAGCTTCACCGGCCTCGTCAGTCTCGCCGTTTTCATCGCCTTCAGCCTCACCGGAAATCTCTTCTCCGGCCGCTTCATCAGCCTCAGCCGGTTCTGTGTTCTCCCCGGCCTCAGCTTCAGTTCCCGTTTCGTCCGTTTCCTCAGCTGCAGCCTCTGCAGCTGCTTCCTCGTATTCCTCGTCTTCCATCAGGTTGACATTGCTCAGATCGATGTCCGGCAGATCGTCCATGAACTCATCGGAATCCTCGTCCAGAAGCAGTTCTCTGGTCTGCTCCTCGGACAGCTGGATGTCAGCCGGATCGATGTCCAGCATCAAAGTATCCTCTGTGAGCTCTTTCTTCTTTTCCTGCTTCTTGTCGAACTTGTCGATGAGCTTGCGGGCCTCAGGTCCGAAGATGTCCGTTATAGTCATGCGGCTGCTCTCATCCGTAGGATGTTCCCAGAACCGCTCGTCGGTATAAGCTTCGCCGCCCACCTTGTTGGGATCATCGTCCATGACAGTGGCCCTGCCGGTGCTGTTGTCCACAGTTTTCACAACCGTGGCACCGTCGTGGCGTCTGGTCACTTCCACGGAAGCATTGTTTGCCCCGTTGACCTCCACCGACACCTGAACATTCCTCGGCGCCGGATTTTTCAGATCCGTCAGGTCCACTTCCCTGGTCTTCACGTCCATTACGTCCAGGCCGTCCTGGATGTCCGCGATGCTGATCTCCTGAGTCTTCACAGTCACCTTGGTGCCGGACGGCTCGTTGATCTTTATCTCAACTTCCTTGTTTCCTTTATTCGGCTGCGGTTTTTTTACGGTATCCGCCTCAGGACGCCTTGTTCCGCTGTCCACAGCAACCAGGCTCTCCCCGGCAGCTGCTCCTCCGGATGTTTCCACATTCTGCTGTCCGGCATCCTTCCCGGCGTCGGCCACCTGCTGAGCTTTCCGCTCCTGTTCCTCCCTCTCGTTGATCTCAGCCTGCAGCTTCTTCAGCTGGGCCTCCTTCTCCTCGTAGGTGAGAGCCTTGTCCACGCCGTTTTCCTGTCTGTACCTGTCGTACTCGCTCTCTATGCTGTCGAAAGCAAACTGCGGTTTGGAAGTCAGCCGCTCCGCCTTTTCCTGAGCCGCCTTGATCTCCGCCTCTTCCTCTTCGGTGAGGAAACTCAGCTTATCAAGATTTTCGTCAAACAGCTTCTCGGAATCCATGATGCTACGGAACTCGTTGAAAACCGATTTTTCAACATCTTCAGCCTCTGCGGAATGCTTGATCTCCGCCGCCGCCCGCTCCGTGTGCATGCTGCCCAGATCCGGAATCGTAAAGCGGAAATCGTCCTTTTCCCGGGAGATCTCAGATCTGTCCCGGTCGTCCCTCTCCATGTCGGCCAGCACGGCCTTGGTACCCGCTTTGAGAACGTTTCTGCCTGCAGGTTCACCGCTATTAATGTCAGGAGCCTTCCGGCTTGCAGCAGACGCAGGAGCAGGTTTCTTTTCTCCGAAATCCATGTCCAGCCGGGTCTTCGGAGTCCTGTTCTTCGCCTTCAGTGCTGCAGGCTGCTCCGTCTCGCCCCATGTGAGGAAATTGCTGCTGATCCTGGACCCCCGTCCGGAGGTTCTGCTCTCCTGAGGAGAATCCCATTTGAACTTCTCCGTGGACTCCTGTCTGAGCTTCTTCATCTTCTCTTCCCTGGAATGGAATTTCTCAGAAGAATCCTCCTGGGCGGCCTGCCTTTCCTTCATCTTCCTCGTAAGAGGATCATCCGGATCATCCGGCCAGACGAAGGCGCCCCTTGCATTTGGCTTGTTATCCTTTTTTTCTCTTACACTGTCTACGCGGCTGCCCTCATCGCTCCAGGACAGGAAATCCTTCCCGGTCTTCTTTTTACCGGCGGAAGGTTTTGGAAGATCATCCACGTCCCAGGTGAACTCACTCCTTCCAACCCTTTCTATTACAACCTTTTCCCCGCAGTGAGGACAAACTCTTGTCCCCGTTCTGAGAGAAGCGCCGCACTTTTTACACCTCATATATACATCCCCCGTATCCAAGGTCATTTTGCCTTATCTTACTTATTATATATCAGGCGAAACAGTTAAGCAATCCGCTACTTACCACTTTATTCCAATAGAAAAGGGCGTCCTGTAATAAAAAGACCACCTAAAGTCAAATCAAGATATCAGACTTTAAGCGGTCAATTTTTCGATCCTCGAAATAATAATGGATGCTATTCTTCGGCAGACAAGACTGTGTGCTCCCGCAAGTTTATCTTCAGGAGTACGTTATTTCTGCCCTCATTGTCTGTGTGGACTGCACAGATTGTCAGTACACCATTTGAAAGTGTCGGCGGCCGTTGAGGATCAATGTTTTTGCCGTTCTGATCAAGGCTGATATTGAATAGATATTCCCCATCATCAAGCAAATCCTCAGCAGGGAAACTTACTATCTCTTCACCCTGATGACGGAAACAAAAGCTTGCGCCAAACAGGTTTGTGTGAGGATAACCCACATACTCTGTGTTTGCATCATCGTATACATAAAACTTATATTTCAGTCCGCGGGTTGGAGAAATAGTTGAAAGCTGCTCTTTGTCTTCCAATTCCGGGCGGAACTGCTCCGTCGAATTGATGGTCAGGCCGGTTTTAGCGTCAAAGCTATAATCCCAGCCGAACTCCTCTTTGGCAAAGCGCCAAGTCAGAGGGAAATACGTCACTCCACGGAAGTTAAGTACCGGATAAATCTCTTCCTCATTGTCGATAAACAGATTGTCGTCAAGCGTATTCACGGCAATGCGGGCATTAGAGACTACTGCGGTGCCTGTTATCTTGTTTTTCGCATTTGTAATGTATGGAGTCCACTCACTTTCACTCTGATTTGAATAGCCTACGAACAGAACTCCCGGAAGTATATCAACTTCGTACCAGTTAGCTTTAAGATGCATAAAACGCGAACCGTGATATGTCATCGGGAAGTATGTGATGTCTTTATAGACAATCAAAGGATACTGGTCGTAAGCGCTCTCTATCTTCGTTCCATTTAAAGTGACGTCGAACGTGGGAAGACTTACCGAAACCTTCTTTCCCGACTCCATTGCGAACACTGGCACCTGAAGCGTCAAGACAAGCGCAATCGCGGCTA
>JAIKWW010000068.1 GCA_024684465.1 Clostridia bacterium
ATGGCTAAGCAGAAATTCGAAAGAACAAAACCACATGTTAACATCGGTACAATCGGTCACGTTGACCACGGCAAGACTACACTGACTGCTGCGATCACAACTGTTCTCAACACCAGACTCGGCTTTGGTGAGAAGGTTGCATTCGACCAGATCGATAAGGCTCCGGAAGAAAAGGAAAGAGGTATCACTATCTCTTCCGCACACGTTGAGTATGAGACTGCAAACAGACACTATGCTCACGTAGACTGCCCGGGACACGCTGACTATGTAAAGAACATGATCACAGGTGCAGCTCAGATGGACGGCGCTATCCTGGTAGTAGCAGCTACAGATGGACCTATGCCTCAGACAAGAGAGCACATCCTGCTTTCCCGTCAGGTAGGTGTACCTTACATCATCGTATTCCTGAACAAGTGCGACATGGTTGATGACGAAGAACTCCTCGACCTGGTAGAAATGGAAGTAAGAGAACTCCTGGACGAGTACGAATTCCCTGGCGACGACACACCGATCATCAGAGGTTCCGCACTCAAGGCTCTCGAAGATCCTTCCGGCGAATGGGGCGACAAGATTCTCGAACTCATGGATGCAGTAGATTCTTACATCCCTGAGCCTGAAAGAGATACAGACAAGCCTTTCCTCATGCCAATCGAGGACGTATTCACGATCACAGGCCGTGGTACAGTAGCAACAGGCAGAGTTGAAAGAGGTCTGCTCCACGTATCTGACGAAGTAGAGATCGTTGGTATCAAGGAAGAGATCCGCAAGGTAGTTGTAACAGGTATCGAAATGTTCAGAAAGACACTGGACGAAGCTCAGACAGGCGACAACATCGGCGCACTGCTGAGAGGTGTACAGAGAACAGAGATCGAGAGAGGCCAGGTACTGGCAGCTCCTGGTTCCGTACAGCCACACTCTTCTTTCCAGGGTCAGGTATACGTACTGAAGAAGGAAGAAGGCGGCCGTCATACACCGTTCTTCAACGGTTACAGACCGCAGTTCTACTTCAGAACAACAGACATCACAGGTACTCTTAACCTGCCAGCAGGCGTTGAGATGTGCATGCCTGGAGACAACGTTGAGATGGATATCGAACTGATCCACCACGTAGCTCTCGAAGAAGGACAGAGATTCGCTATTCGTGAAGGCGGCAGAACAGTTGGTTCAGGCGTTGTAATCTCCATCAAGGAATAATCACAGCGGATTTCAAAATTCACTGAATGAAAATGAATCCGGCGCAGTTGAAAGACCGCGCCGGATTTTTTTACAGGCGGACCTGCCGGGGAACCCGGCGCAGGCTGCCGCATGGGCGCCGCAGAGGGAGCTCCCGGGGCGCCCCTGTCATTAATTGAAATTATTTTTGAAGAGAATTAATAATATAAAGAACTTGACACCTTAAAAAGGCGATGGTAATATATATGAGCGATTCTTTTAATTCGCCATTTTTTTGTGTGCGAAAAAATGACTGAATAAAGCCGTTTAAGCAAGACGGCGTAGCATTTTTAATAAGAAAGACCTGATAGCAGTTAACATTGATATAGATTGATGGAAACGCGAAGAAAACTACCTGAGGAGGTGTGAAGATGAGAGTCAAGGTTACAATGGCATGCACAGACTGCAAGCAGAGAAATTACAGCACGGTGAAGAACAAGAAGAACAACGCTGAACGTATCGAGTTCAAGAAGTATTGCCCGTTCTGCAAGAAACACACACTTCATAAAGAGACTAGGTAGTCGAAGGAAGATATCATGGCAAATAATACCAAGGAAACAAAGAAGAGATTCAGCATCGTGGAATATTTCCGCGAGATCAAGATTGAACTCAGGAAGGTAGTATGGCCGACTTCAAGTGAACTCCTTTCATACACAGGCGTAGTAGTGGGTACATGTGCCGCTTTCGCACTGGTATTCTGGGCAGCAGATTCCGTTTGTGCAGTGGCGCTCCAGAAGCTTCTGGGCGTGACTATCACGATGTAGTCGAACTGATCTGGAAGAAAGGATACGGTCTGACCTGTTATGGCAAAATTCGATAAGAATATAAAGAATGAATTCTTAAATTCTGACGACCTCTACGATGAAAATGAGGACGTGTTCGAAGACGAAAATATTGAAGAATATAGTGAAGATTACTCCGATGAGAACGCTGAAGTGGACGCAGAGCCTGTGGAAGAGTTCGATGAAGGAGAGACTGCAGAACCTGAAAATGACTGGGAAGAGGCTCCTGCGGAGACTGCCGGCGGCAGCGAATCCGGTGAGGGAGACTCCAAGGCAAGATGGTATGTGGTTCACACGTATTCCGGACATGAAAACAAAGTAAAAGTTAATATCGAAAAGATCGTTGAAAACCGCGGCATGCAGGACCTCATTCAGCAGGTTGTCATGCCTACGGAGGACGTTGTCGAAATGAAAGACGGACAGCGTAAGGTCAGGACTCGTAAGATATTCCCGGGCTATGTCATCGTAAAGATGGTTATGACCAGTGAATCCTGGTATGTCATCAGAAATACACAGGGCGTTACAGGCTTTGTGGGACACGGTTCCGAGGCGATTCCTCTCACTGATGAAGAAGTGAGACATATGGGAATCGACAAGCTCACATATAACGTGGACCTGGCTGCAGGTGATGCGGTCAAGGTCATTGACGGACCTTTCGATAACTTCATGGGATATGTCGATGAAGTCAACTACGAGAAACAGACTGCCAAGGTCTGCATCTCCATGTTCGGAAGAGAAACACCTGTTGAACTTGAGTTCGGTCAGGTGGAAAAGATTCAATAGCAATTTTATTTAATATAGATTGCAAGTAAGCCGGCTTTGTACCGGTTTTATGAGGAGGTGAATATAAGATGGCAAAGAAGGTAGAAGGACTTATTAAGCTCCAGATTCCTGCAGGACAGGCAAATCCGGCACCACCGGTAGGTCCGGCTCTCGGTCAGCACGGCGTTAACATCATGGACTTCTGTAAGCAGTTCAACGCTCAGACTCAGGGACAGCAGGGTATGATCATTCCTGTAGTAATCACAGTTTACGCAGACAGATCATTCACTTTTATCACTAAGACACCGCCTGCAGCAGTTCTGCTGAAGAAGGCAGCAGGTCTTGACAAGGCTTCCGGCGAACCTAACAAGAAGAAGGTCGCTACTATCACAGAAGCTCAGGTCAGAGAGATCGCAGAGACGAAGATGCCTGATCTCAACGCAGCAAGCGTAGAGGCAGCTATGTCCATGATCAAGGGCACAGCAAGAAGCATGGGCATCGTAGTAGAAGGTTAATCAGGTGGGAGGCGAAAGCCGTTTGAACCACGAGGAGGTTTTAAATGCCAAAGAGAGGTAAAGCGTATCAGGACGCGATCAAGACTTTCGACAGGGCTGCTCAGTATGAGACTAAGGAAGCTTTCGAAATTCTTGATAAATTCCCTAAAGCAAAGTTTGACGAGACAGTTGAAGTACACATCAGACTCGGTGTAGACTCCAGACATGCTGACCAGCAGGTAAGAGGCGCTATCGTTCTTCCTAACGGTACAGGCAAGGAGAAGAAGGTACTCGTATTCGCAAAGGGCGAGAAGGCTAAGGAAGCTGAAGCTGCCGGTGCAGATTACGTAGGTGCTGAAGAACTGGCTCAGAAGATCCAGTCTGAAAACTGGTTCGATTTCGATACGGTCATCGCAACTCCGGACATGATGGGTGTTGTAGGTCGTCTCGGTAGAGTCCTCGGACCTAAGGGCCTCATGCCAAACCCTAAGTCCGGCACAGTTACAATGAATGTTGCTCAGGCTATCAGCGAAACAAAGGCTGGTAAGGTTGAGTACAGACTTGATAAGACAAATATCATCCACACTCCGATCGGAAAGGCTTCTTTCGGACCGGAAAAGCTGATCGAAAACTTCTCAGCTCTGATGGGTGCAGTTATCAAGGCTAAGCCGTCTGCTGCAAAGGGTCAGTATGTCAGAAGCGTTGTAGTATCCAAGACTATGAGCCCTGGCGTAAAGCTGAATCCGCTGAAGTTCGTTTAATCGGGCAGACGATTTGCAAAATAGAATATTACAGCCGTAGACAGCAGGTGCGAGAGCTTAATTCCCTGCCGAGGTCTTATTATAGAAATATAAAAGCCTTTTCTGTCTGCGGGAAAGGCTTTCTTTACAGAAAGCTTTACCGGCGGAACGCCCCCGCTTATGCGGGAACGGGAAACGGAGACAATAAGATGTTCTCTCCTGAGAATGTCGGAAAGGAGAAAATATGTCAGTTGAAAGTATTGCGGCTAAGCAGGCTGTCGTTGATGAGATCAAAGAAAAACTCAGCAAGGCACAGTCAGCTGTAGTCATCGACTATATGGGAATCAACGTTGATCAGGCGACAGAGATGAGAAAGACCCTTCGCGAAGCAGGCGTTGATTACAGAGTTTACAAGAACACTCTGGTAAACAGAGCTGTTCAGGGCACAGAATTCGAAGGCCTCACTGCAGTTCTCGAAGGACCAAGCGCTTTTGCATTCAGCTATGAGGATGCAACTGCTCCTGCAAGAGAGCTGAAGAAGCTCATCAAGAAGTTCGAAAAGATGGAGTTCAAGGCAGGCGTTGTAGCTGGCGAATTCTATGACAAGGAAGGTATCGAGCAGATCGCATCTCTCCCTTCCAGAGACGAACTCATCGCAAAGTTCATGGGAAGCATCAAGAATCCTGTATCCAAGTTTGCTTACTTATTACAGGCAATTGCAGACCAGAAGGCAAGTGGCGCAGAGCCTGCTGAGGCTCCTGCTGCTGAAGAAGCTCCGGCTGAAGCTCCTGCAGAAACACCTGCTGAATAGTCACTGTACTGCGGCGCAGCCCGCATGAAGGACTTTAACCATTAATAATAAAATCTAAAAAACTGTAAATATGCCGCGTGCGAGACACCGGCGAGAAAGGAATATTAAAATGACTAAGGAAGATATCATCCAGGCAATAAAAGACATGTCAGTTCTCGAGCTCAACGAATTAGTTAAGGCTTGCGAAGAAGAGTTCGGCGTATCCGCAGCTGCTCCTGTAGCAGTAGTTGGCGGTGCTGCAGGTGGAGATGCTGCTGCTGAGCAGAGCGAATTCACTGTAGTTCTGAAGGAAGCTGGCGGTGAAAAGATCAAGGTTATCAAGGCTATCAGAGAGATCACAGGTCTCGGCCTGAAGGAAGCAAAGGCTCTGGTTGACGGCGCTCCTGCAAATGTTAAGGAAGGCGTTGAAAAGGCTGAAGCTGACGAGATCAAGGCTAAGCTCGAAGAAGTTGGCGCAGTTGTAGAATTCAAGTAGTCTGCAATCAACAGAAATAATTAATAATAAAATGACTGTCTCGAAAGAGGCAGTCATTTTTATCATATCGGGAATTTGTGAAATTTAGGAAAAATTGTTAATATTTTGTGGAACAGGGAATCAGGATAAACCCCTTTTTATAAAAAATATGCAAGACTTGACTTAAAGTAATAGTTATGATATTATAATTTATTGCTACGCCACTACACATTTAGTAAATGTACGCAAGGAGTGATTAATAAATGCCTCAAGCCGTGAAATTAGGAAGAAGAACGAGAATGAGCTACGCGAAGATCCACGAAGTTGCGGAGATGCCGCATCTGCTCGAGATCCAGCTCGATTCGTACGATTGGTTTGTCGAAGAAGGCATTCGCGAAGTCTTCGAAGATATATCACCGATCCATGACTATTCGGGGAACCTCACTCTCGAATTCATCGATTACTTTTTTGGAGATGAACCAAATTACGATGAAGAAGAGTGCAAGGAAAGAGATGTAACATACTCGGTTCCTCTCAGAGTTAAGGCGCGCCTGGTTAACAAAGAAACTGGCGAAGTCAAGGAACAGGTCGTGTTCATGGGCGACTTCCCGCTCATGACTGAAAAGGGAACATTTGTGTACAACGGTGCTGAAAGAGTTGTAGTTACACAGCTCGTCAGATCACCGGGACCTTACTATGCAGTTGAGACAGATAAGTCCAATAACAGACTTTACTCAACAACTATAATACCTAACAGAGGTGCGTGGCTGGAGTACGAGACCGACTCCAACGAGATCATTTCCGTGAGAGTTGACCGTACGAGAAAGCAGCCTGCGACTACTCTGCTCAGAGCGCTGGGATTCGGCACAGACGAGGAGATCATCGATCTTTTCGGACCGGACGACAGACTCTTAAAGACACTGGAAAAGGATACAACCAGCAACACTGAAGAGGGCCTGAAGGAGATCTACAAGAAGCTCCGTCCGGGCGAACCTCCTACAGTTGAAAGTGCAAAATCACTGCTGGATACACTCTTCTTTGACCCTAAGAGATATGATCTCGCAAAGGTGGGAAGATATAAATATAATAAGAAGCTCTGCCTCTCAAACAGAATCGTCGGCTGCACGCTGGCTGAGGACGTTGTCAGCGAGGAAACCGGCGAGATCCTCGCAGAAGCGGGCGAAAAGGTCAGCGCACAGCTGGCTGCTGATATCGAAAACAACGGCGTATCCGTTGTAATGGTATATGACACACATGACGAAGAGACGGTTGTCAAGGTTATCGGAAACAATTTCGTAGATCTTGATGCTTTTGTCGACTTCGACATTTCAGATATAAAAGTGGCGAAGAAAGTTTATTATCCTGCACTGAAGGAAATCCTCGAAGAGAATCAGGACAAGACTCCTGAAGAACTGAAGAAGATCCTCCACAACAAGAGACATGAACTTTCTCCTAAGCACATTCTCATGGACGATATCATTGCGTCTGTGAGCTATATCCTGGGACTGAACCACGGCGTGGGCACAGTGGATGACATCGATCACCTGGGTAACAGAAGACTCAGAACAGTCGGCGAACTGCTCCAGAACCAGTTCCGCATCGGTCTGGCAAGAATGGAAAGAGTTGTCCGCGAGAGAATGACCACTCAGGAAGCAGTTACAGCAACTCCGCAGGGCCTGATGAACATCAGACCGGTAACCGCTGCCATCAAGGAGTTCTTCGGAAGCTCCCAGCTGTCCCAGTTTATGGACCAGAACAACCCACTGGGTGAACTGACTCATAAGAGAAGACTTTCTGCACTTGGACCGGGCGGTCTGTCCAGAGAAAGAGCCGGATTCGAAGTTCGAGACGTACATCATTCCCATTACGGAAGAATGTGCCCTATCGAAACTCCTGAAGGTCCGAACATCGGTCTTATCGGTTCACTTACTACATATGGAAAGATCAACGAGTACGGCTTCATCGAGACTCCGTACAGACTCGTTGACAAGAAAACAGGCATAGTATCCACGGAAATCCGTTACCTCAGTGCTGACGAGGAAGAACCTCTGACTATCGCACAGGCAAATGAGCCGCTGGACGAGAATCACAGATTCGTCAATGAAAAGGTCGCTGCAAGAGGCGTTGGCGGCGAGATCATGCTGGCTCCGAGAGACCAGATCGACTACATGGACGTTTCGCCTAAGCAGGTAGTATCTGTGGCGACTGCCCTCATCCCATTCCTCGAACACGACGACGCAAACCGTGCCCTGATGGGCGCTAACATGCAGCGTCAGGCTGTTCCTCTCCTGGTATCCGAGGCTCCTATCGTAGGAACAGGAATGGAAGCTAAGGCAGCTCACGATTCAAGAGTTGTTGTGATCGCGAGAAATGCCGGCACCGTAGAGTACGTTGACGCTGTATCCATCAAGATCAGACGCGACGATGACGGCGAGCTGGACGAGTACAAGCTCCTGAAGTTCAAGCGTTCCAACCAGGGAACCTGCGTGAACCAGGTGCCTATCGTCAACAAGAACGAACACGTGGATAAGGGCGAAGTTCTGGCAGACGGACCATGCACAGAAAACGGAGACCTGGCTCTGGGCAAGAACCTGAGAGTAGGCTTCATGACATGGGAAGGCTACAACTACGAGGACGCTATCATCCTGAGCGAGAGAATCCTCATGGATGACGTGCTCACATCCATTCATATAGAAGAATACGAATCCGAATCCAGAGATACCAAACTGGGACCTGAAGAGATTACCCGCGACATTCCGAATGTGGGCGAGGATGCTCTCAGAGATCTGGATGAGGACGGCATCATCCGCATCGGTGCTGAAGTTAACGCTTCAGACATCCTGGTGGGCAAGGTAACACCTAAGGGCGAAACCGAACTCACGGCTGAAGAGAGACTTCTCCGTGCCATCTTCGGAGAAAAGGCGAGAGAAGTCCGTGATACATCCCTCAGACTGCCTCACGGCGAGACAGGTATCGTGGTAGATGTAAAGATCTTCAGCAGAGAAAACGGCGACGAGCTGCCACCGGGCGTAAACAAGCTGGTAAGATGCTACGTTGCGACCAAGAGAAAGATGAACGTGGGCGACAAGATGGCAGGACGTCACGGAAACAAGGGTGTCGTTTCCAGGATCCTTCCTATGGAAGACATGCCTTTCACCGACGACGGCGAACCATTACAGGTCATGCTGAACCCACTGGGCGTACCTTCCCGAATGAACATCGGACAGGTACTGGAGCTGCACCTGGGCATCGGCGCAAAGACCAAGGGCTGGCACGTTGCCACTCCGGTATTCGACGGCGCACAGGAATCGGATATCCAGGATCTCTTCAGAGAGACGGGGATCGCACCTACAGGCAAGTTCCGCGTACGTGACGGCAGAACAGGTGAATATTTCGACAATCCTGTAACTGTCGGCATCATGTACATGATGAAGCTGCACCATCTGGTTGATGACAAGATCCATGCGAGAAGTACCGGACCGTACTCCCTGGTAACACAGCAGCCTCTGGGTGGTAAAGCCCAGTTCGGCGGCCAGCGTTTCGGAGAGATGGAAGTTTGGGCGCTGGAAGCATACGGCGCTGCTTACACGCTGCAGGAGATCCTGACAGTGAAGTCCGACGACGTTGTGGGTCGAGTAAAGACATATGAGTCCATCGTCAAGGGCGAAAATATCCAGGAACCGGGCATTCCTGAATCCTTCAAGGTACTCATCAAGGAAATGCAGGCTCTGGCACTGGATGTCAAGGTACTGGACAAGAAGGGCGAGGAGATCGACCTTCAGGATTCCTATGAGAATGAAGCTATTCCGGATCTGGAGAGGGTGATCTCCGCGGGTCCTGACAAGAACGGCGCAGACAGGGATGAATATCTCAGTGAAGGCAGCGGCTTCAGTGAAGATCAGAGTGCTGAAGACAATGAAGAAGAGGACGAATTCGGAAATATCGACGACGATCAGGAACCGGATATGATTCCTGAGGGAGACGAAGAATTCGATCTCAATGATTTTAATGAAGATGATATCGTTAAGGAGACAGCATCCGCTGATTCCGGTTATGATGACTACTCGCGTGATGACGAGTAATATCGCACTAAAATAAAAGCCATTGCAATCTGATGAACAGAAAAGGGGGATACTCCTTGTACGAATCAAATAATTTCGATGCACTGCAGATCAATTTAGCATCAACTGAAAAAATCAGAAGCTGGTCGAGAGGCGAAGTCAAGAAACCTGAGACGATCAACTACAGAACACTCAAGCCGGAAAAGGACGGACTTTTCTGTGAACGTATCTTCGGACCTACGAAGGACTGGGAGTGCCACTGCGGAAAATACAAGAGAATCAGATATAAGGGCATTGTCTGCGATCGTTGCGGCGTAGAGGTTACAAAGGCTAAGGTGAGACGTGAGCGCATGGGTCACATCGACCTGGCAGCTCCTGTATCACATATCTGGTACTTTAAGGGAATTCCAAGCAGAATGGGTCTCGTTCTCGACATGACTCCGAGAAATCTGGAAAGAGTCCTCTATTTTGCAGCATATATCGTTACTGACCCGGGCTCCACGGATCTGGCTTACAAAGAGATCCTGAACGAGGTTCAGTACAGAGAAGCCAGAGACAAGTACGGCGATGCATTCCAGGCAGGAATGGGAGCAGAGGCAGTAAGAACGCTGCTGGCGAATATCGATCTGGCAGAGCTCTCCGTTGATCTCAGGGAAAAGCTGAAGACAGCTACAGGTCAGAAGAAGATCAAGATCGTCAGAAGACTTGAAGCTATCGAGGCATTCAGATCTTCCGGCAACAAGCCTGAGTGGATGATCCTGGAAGCAGTTCCTGTAATTCCACCTGATCTGAGACCTATGGTTCAGCTGGACGGCGGACGTTTCGCCACATCTGACCTGAACGATCTCTACAGAAGAGTGATCAACAGAAACAACAGACTTAAGAGACTCCTCGACCTGGGCGCTCCTGACATCATCGTCAGAAACGAAAAGAGAATGCTCCAGGAAGCGGTAGACTCACTCATAGATAACGGCAGAAGAGGCCGTCCTGTTACAGGCCCGGGCGGAAGAGCGCTCAAGTCACTCTCCGACATGCTCAAGGGTAAGCAGGGAAGATTCAGACAGAACCTGCTGGGTAAGCGAGTAGACTACTCCGGACGTTCGGTAATCGTAGTAGGTCCTGAGCTGAAGTTCTATCAGTGCGGCGTTCCTAAGAAGATGGCGCTGGAACTGTTCAAGCCATTCATCATGAAGAGACTGGTGGAGAACGGCTCCGCTCACAACATCAAGAGCGCAAAGAGAATGGTAGAGAAGGTAAAGCCGGAAGTATGGGACGTTCTCGAAGACGTCATCAAGGAGCATCCTGTACTCCTGAACAGAGCCCCGACCCTGCACAGACTGGGTATCCAGGCATTCGAACCTGTGCTGGTGGAAGGCAAGGCTCTGAAGCTTCACCCGCTGGTGTGCACGCCGTACAACGCGGACTTCGACGGCGACCAGATGGCTATCCACCTCCCGCTGTCTGTGGAAGCGCAGGCTGAGGCAAGATACCTCATGCTCTCCGTAAACAACATCCTGGCACCTAAGGACGGATCTCCGATCACAACTCCTACCCAGGACATGATCCTCGGAAGCTACTATCTGACTCACGGCGGCACAGAGAACAGAAATACATATGCCGAAGTTGGCGACGGTAAGATCTTTACTGATTATGACGAAATGATCATGGCTTACACCAACCACAGAGTAGGCATCCACGCGAAAGTAAAGGTTCGCGTAAAGCTTTCACCGGATGATCCGGGCAAGCTGGTGGAATCCACTGTGGGAAGATTTATCTTCAACCAGTACATTCCGCAGGATCTGGGATTTGTCGACAGAAATGAAGACAAGTACAGCCTGGAGATCGACTTCCTCTGCGGCAAAAAACAGCTGGGAGTTATCATAGACAAGTGCTTCAAGAAGCACGGCAATACGATCACAGCCGTAATGCTCGATAATATCAAGGCTAACGGCTACAAGTACTCCACTCTTGCAGCGTTCACCATCAGCGTTTCCGACATGGAGATCCCTGAGTCAAAGCCGGCTATCATCGCACAGGCCAACGACGTGGTTTCCAAGTACGAAAAGGCTTACAGACGCGGTCTCATGTCCAATGAGGAACGTTACGAGAGCGTAATCAAGACCTGGAACGATACAACTGAAAAGATCGCCGACGAGCTGATGGATTCACTGGACGAGATGAACAACCTGTACATCTTCGCTCATTCCGGAGCTCGAGGCAGTAAGAACCAGATCAAGCAGGTCGGCGGTATGCGAGGCCTTATGGCTAACGCACAGGGTCAGACGATCGAAATTCCTATCACGGCAAACTTCCGTGAAGGCCTGTCCATACTGGACTACTTCGTATCATCCAACGGTGCCCGTAAGGGTCTGTCCGATACAGCTCTGAGAACAGCCGACTCCGGTTACCTCACAAGACGTCTCGTAGATGTCAGCCACAATGTAATCGTAAATATGGAAGACTGCGGCTCCACTGAGGGCATCGAAGTCAGCGAATTTGCAGAGGGCAAGGAAGTAATCGAAGAACTGAGACTGAGGATCACCGGCAGAACCTCCCTGGACGAGATCAGAGATCCTAAGACAGGCAAGGTCATCGTTGAGAAGAATGAAGAGATCAACGACGAGCAGGCAGAGGCTGTGGAAAAGGCTGGCATCAAGAAAGTCAGAATCCGTTCTGTACTCACCTGCAAGTGCCCGGTAGGCGTCTGCGCAAAGTGCTACGGCAAGCTCATGGCAACAGGCGAGACTGTAAATATCGGCGAAACAGTCGGTATCACAGCAGCTCAGTCCATCGGTGAGCCTGGTACACAGCTGACAATGAGAACATTCCACTCTGGCGGTGTTGCCGGCGGCGATATCACTCAGGGTCTCCCGAGAGTTGAAGAGCTTTTCGAAGCGAGAAGGCCAAAAGGTATGGCGGAGATCTGCGAAGCAGACGGCGTCGTACAGAGCATCGAGCAGAGAAAGGACAACAAGACAGAAGTTATCGTGAAGGATCACGGCACCGAAGAGGAACGCACATACGTCATTCCTTACGGCGCGAGAATCAGAGTCAAAGAGGGGGATGAAGTTCACGCAGGTGAAGGCATCACCCAGGGACCTCTGGATCCGCACGATATCATCAGACTCAAGGGCGTTACCGGCGTATATGACTACCTGATCAAGGAAGTACAGAGAGTGTACAAACTTCAGGGTGTAGATATCAACGATAAGCACATCGAAGTTATCGTCAGCCAGATGCTCAACAAGGTTAAGGTTGAAGAACCTGGAGATACGATGCTCCTGCCTGGTTCTCTCTACAGCAAGGTGGAATTCGATCAGGTTAATGAAGAAGCCGTGAGAGAAGGTCTGGAACCTGCAACAGGAGAGACTGCTCTTCTGGGTATCACCAAGTCCTCACTGGCTACGGATTCATTCCTGTCAGCTGCATCCTTCCAGGAAACAACAAGAGTTCTGACAGATGCTGCTATCAAGGGTAAGATCGACCACCTGAGAGGTCTGAAGGAAAATGTAATCATCGGTAAGCTCATCCCTGCAGGTACAGGTCTGAAGCGTTACAGAAATATCGATATCGATTACAAGCAGAATACTGAGTTCATGAACAGCTTCAACAAGGATGCTGAGAAGGAAGAGGAAGAGATTCTCACAACTGACTCAGGAGACACGCTGAAGGATGACATCGAGATGCCTCAGATGGAAGAAGATAACATCGTCTTCACTGATGAAGAGGCAGATTTCGAAGGAATCACAACATTAGAATAAAATATTGACAATAGTTCGAAATTTATGATATAGTAAAGTTCGGTCTATTGCAGAAGAGGGATCGATGGCTGCTGTGCGGCCATCGATTTGTCTGTATATACAAGAGACGGAGAGGTCAGATGGCAGAGATACCGGGTGAAAGAAAGACAGTCGTGGGCGTAAAACAGACCATGAGAATGATCGAACAGAGATGCGTCAGCGAGATCTTCATTGCGGATGATGCTGATTTCTACGTAACAAGACCTGTGGTGGAGGCAGGCGTTGCAGCCGGGATCCCCATCACGACGGTGGACTCCAAAAAGGAGCTGGGTCACATCTGCGGCATCGACATAGGCGCAGCTACGGCATGCGTGTTGACGGAAGCCGGGGAGAATGACCGCTGACACCATTAATAATGATTTAAACCCTATGGGTTTAGATATATAATCATTATCATTTGCATTTGTCAGTAAAGTGACAATCTGCAGGAAAGGAGAAATAATGCCTACTATTAACCAGTTAGTAAGAGAAGGCCGTAAGAAGACTACAAAGAAGTCTCTTGCACCAGCACTTCTGAGAGGAATGAACTCCCTCAAGAGAGTTCCGACTGAAACTCGTTCACCGCAGAAGAGAGGCGTATGCACATCTGTTAAGACTGTAACGCCTAAGAAGCCTAACTCAGCTCTGAGAAAGGTTGCCAGAGTTCGTCTGACAAACGGTGTTGAAGTTACAGCTTACATCCCGGGTATCGGTCACAACCTCCAGGAGCACAGTGTTGTACTCATCAGAGGAGGAAGAGTTAAGGACCTCCCAGGTGTAAGATACCACATCATCAGAGGAACACTCGATACTGCAGGCGTATCCGGCAGAATGCAGGCTCGTTCCAAGTACGGCGCTAAGAGA
>JAIKWW010000102.1 GCA_024684465.1 Clostridia bacterium
AAACCCTGCGTTAGACGCAGGGTTCCGTAGACGCTATGCGTTTGACCAGAAATCCTCCTTAAACTATGATCTAGTTGCGGTCTGCCAACTGCAACAGAATCAAATTAAGGAGGATCACATGGGTCTTAATGACGTAAACAGTTTAGCCCATTCAAAATGGAATTGCAAATATCATGTGGTGTTTGCGCCAAAGTACAGACGGAAGGTACTGTACGGAGAGAAGCGAATAGCGATTGGAAAGATATTACGATCGTTATGTGAATGGAAAGGTGTAAAAATAGTTCAAGCGGAAATGTGTCCGGATCATGTACATATGCTGATAGAAATCCCGCCGAAGATTGCAGTATCATCATTTATGGGATATCTGAAAGGAAAAAGCAGCACGATGATATATGAGCAATTCGGTGAATTGAAGTATAAATACCGGAATAGATCGTTTTGGTGCAAGGGATACTATGTGGATACGGTTGGAAAAAATGAGAACCGAATTGCGGAGTACATTAAACATCAGCTTGAGGAAGATAAACTCGGTGACCAGCTGAGTTTTGTCGAAGCAGATCATTATAAGAAACGTAAAAAGTAGTCTAAGAAAACGCAGGTGGCAGATCTGTTTACGCGTTGGACGCGTACGCGAGGAGCAAGGGCTATGCCCGACAGAGAAAAACCCCGCGTTTTACGCGGGGATCCTTTTTGAATATATAAAAATCCGGCAGCCTGAAGGGCTGCCGGAAAAGTCCTGATTTTACAGATTGAACGAGGAAACTTCTTTCTGAAGTGTGTTTGCTGAAGCTGCCAGCCTGCCGGAGGCATTCGCTATTTCCTGCATCGTTGCAGACTGCTGTTCGGAAGCTGCGGAAACTGTCTCCGTCTCGGCTGAAACGGATTTGCTCTGATCGCCGATGGTGACAAAGGTGCTTCTTATGCGGTCTGTTCCGCTGTTGAGATTTGCAACCAGAGACTGCATCTCATCGGAAGCGCTCGCGATACTGCTCACCATGTCTGCGATCTGAGTAAACGTCTCACCGGATTTTTCAACAGTTTCAGTGCCGGCTTTGACGATCTCCAGGCCGTTGGACATGGCATCCAGTGCTTCTCTGGACTGGTTCTGGATCTGCTCGATCTTCTTGTCTATCTCTGCTGCGGATGCATTGGATTCAGCTGCCAGCTTGGAAATCTCATCTGCTACAACTGCAAAGCCCTTTCCTGCGGTGCCGGCTCTTGCAGCCTCTATGGATGCGTTCAGGGAGAGCAGGTTAGTCTGCTGGGCAATATCTGCAATAGTATTTACGAATGTGCCTATGGAGTCGATCTGAGCTCCCAGACCTCTGACAACATCGGATGTCTTTGCTACTGCCTCTTCGATGTCGTGCATCTGGTTCACAGCATCATCCGCAGCAGCCTTTCCGCTTACTGCAGCCTCGTTTGTGCTGGAGATCTGCGCGCTTGTCTCACCAAGCTTGTCTGAGAAAACTGCCATGTAGTCGGAGAAGTTGTTCGTATCTTCCCCCGCCATGTCCACTACCTGATTCTGAGTCGCGCAGGACTGGGCAACCTTCGTTATGGACTGTGCCACCAGTTCCGATGCCTGAGCCGACTGCTTTGCGTTGGATGTGAGTTCCTCGGAAGCAGTGGATACGAACTGGGTCATATCCGAAATGTTTGACATGAGACTTCTCATATTTCCGTGGAGGGAGATGAGTGCTTCGGCCATGCGCCCCAACTCGTCTCTGCGTCCGGCAATATCATCTTCGAAAGCTTTACTGTCGCTGAATTCGCTGAGGTCGCCCGAGGCCATGCGCTGCATCTTCTTTGTGACGTTGAGCACAGGTGCAACCAGCTTTTTTCCTGAGAATACTGCGAAGAAGCACATCAATATCAGAAGTATGACGAGAGCGACTATCATCTTGATGATAGTTGCTCTTACACTGGCGTTAGAGTTGTTAACGAAAATGGCTTCTTTTTCGTCGATGTCGTCAACCCATACGCCTGTGCCCAGAACCCAGTTGTAAGGTTCGTAGAGCACTGTATAGTTGATCTTCGGCTTTTCTTCTGTTTCGTTAGGCTTCGCGAAGTTCAGCTCTGTATAGCCGCCGCCTTCCTGTTTGCCGTTGGCGATCATCTCCTGGATGAACTTGTTGCCCTGTGAGTCTGTCAGATCCCAGCGGGACTGACCCTCCGTGTCACGGCCGAGAAGCACGACGTTGATACCCTCTGCGGTGTCGATCCAGAAATATCCTGCACCGTCATTGTATTTCATATCTCGTACTGCATTAGCGGCATAAGTCATTGCCACATCCCGGGTGAGGGATCCGCTCAATTCCAACTGGTGGTATTGTTCGATGATGGAAACTGCGATTTCAGTTTCGTTCTTCAGTTCCTCTTTTACTTCTTCGAGAAGCTCCTGTTTGTACTCTTTCACCTGCTCAGAGTTGCTCTGGAGGGTGTTGTATACAGAAAAGCCGGTGATGGCTGCCGCAGTAACAAGCACTGCGATGACCACAGTGGTGATCAGCTGCCACTTGATGGATGTGAATCCATGTTTTTTTGCATTCATTGAATTACTCCTAATCATAACGTTTGGTCAAAATTGTATTTTTCTCTGTAAATGTAATATCGGATAAAAACAAAGATCGTTAATGTTTCGTGCGATAAAATATATGTAATAAAGATCAGATTCATTATATGCCGGATTAATATAGCAATACGATTTTTCCATTTTTGATTAATGAATATTTATTCAAAATCAAAAATGTTGTTGACTGAAATAGGAAACAGGTATAAAATCATAGATTATTATCGACAAACGGAAAAAATTTGAAGTGTGAAAATATCTGTAAAATCAACAGGTTACAGATTCTGAAACAGCATAACAGAGAAATCTCATTCATTATATTGTGCAGAAACATCTGCTAGATGGTGAAGGCCGGAAAAGGTTGCAGACTTTTCCGGTTTTTTACTTTTTGAACACAGGATAATTTTGTCACTTAATTTGATCTCATTTACCGGTTTGTCCGGAAAAGGGCGTACATATAACCTTGAGCTGGCTGTTTTGCCATTTTCTTTATTTTCAACCATATGATATATTTAAAGAAAGACAGACATTCTGCGCAGGTTTCC
This sequence comes from Clostridia bacterium, assembly GCA_024684465.1. GTDB lineage: Bacteria > Bacillota > Clostridia > Peptostreptococcales > Anaerovoracaceae > JAIKWW01. The sequence continues at coordinate 3,118 of JAIKWW010000102.1, forward strand.
GTATTTTGAAGGAACGCTGCGGGGATGTCACGGAATGTGTTTTGCGTTGAAATAGAGAAGGAAGGTGTGAAAAGTAATGAAAAGAGAGAAGGCAAAGGGCTTTATGATGGGCGTGATCTGCACTGTGCTGGTCATGTCATCGGTTCTGGGCGCTGCCGCTGCAACGGGAATGGTGGATCTTCAGGCGGCGTACAGGAATATCAAAATCACCCTTAACGGCAGCCAGCTGACGCCGAAGGATGCGAACGGAAAAGTTGTTGAGCCGTTCATCGTGGATGGAACCACATATCTGCCGGTCAGAGCGGTGTCTGAAGCTCTGGGCCTGGATGTGAGCTGGGACGGCAGCACTAACACGGTTGCACTTAAGGGATCGACGTCTGCAAACAAGAGCGTAATCAATGTGGCCAATACTGCAGAGCTGAAGTCGGCTCTCAGAAAATCCGACGTGGAGATCCACATGGCAGCAGGGACTTACTCCACCTATGATGAGTTCAGCATGAATCAGGTGTCAAATGTCAAACTCGTGGGCGAAGACGGCGTGAAACTGGTCAATATGTCCGGCGCAGACCGGATCCTCAGCCTGTACGGCTGCGACAACATCAGTATTTCCGGCATCACGATGGGCCATGAGACAGCTCCCGGAGAATATTACTGCACTGCGGGTGTCCTGGGACTGTACAGCAGCGACAATGTGAGCTTCGAAAACTGCGACATCTACGGCTGCGGGACCATGGCATTTGAAACCAGCGGGTGCCTGGGCGTGAATTTTAAAAACTGCTACATGCACCACTGCTCGGACTGCATCGGTTCAGTGGACGAGAGTACAGCAACGCTGACGGACTGCAGATTTGAGGGCAACGGCTACGGAGATTACAAGACCGATTATGCGTTCTATTGCATGTGGGGTTCAACCATGACCTTTACGAACTGCGATTTCCAGTACAATTACAATCCGTACTTCTGCTACACCGGCGAGGACACCGACATGGGCAATACCGTAAAAGAAACGGGATGCACGTACAGCGGCAACGGCTGGGAACCGGGGCCTAAAGGCTGATCCCGGGATCGTATCTGCGGAGCAGGTGCTTCGCTGATACCATTGGTTTGTTTCTATTATTAATATTGATTGCTTCCGCAGATAAAAAAGTGAGACCGGCGCGCCTGCGTCAGTCTCACTGTTTTTTTTATAATTGTCCGGGGACACGGTCCCTGAACTGTGTCGAAACCGGCTCGCGCTTGAAACGCGGGCCCTGCCGGGATCAGCTGGCGTAAGCCACCTGTACCGGATGCGCCGGAGCAGAGACCCCTGAAAGGTCGCTTGTGCTGTCCGATGCGCGGTTAACATTGGCATTGACGAATCTGCCATAAGTGTCGTTCAGCATTTCTACGGTCTTGATATCGCCTTCGTCGAAACAAGAAGGATCGAGCAGTGCCGGATAGCCTTTTTTGATCAGGCTTTCACCGGATTTCCAGATGTTCATGCCCACAGTGATCGAAATGAGTTCCCTGTCGGAAACGCCCTTGACGATGATATCACTCATCACAGCGATCGCTTCGTCGATCTGGCCGCCGTAGAGAAGGTAAGCTTCCTCCACGCGCTTGTCTAACTCGTCTCTGTTATAGAAATAGTCTGTCCAGATGTCAGAAAAGACGGGACCGATCCTGTACCCTCTCAGGTGACTGAAGTCACTCGAACCGGAATAAACCCGGGAGAAGGATTCGTAGAGAAATAAAAACTTCTGAAGCTTCAGCGGGGATGAATAGGACTCGGGAGAGTGTGATTTCAGCCAGCCGCTTAAGCAGGAACGACGGACAGTGGAGTCTACCATGTTTTAGCACCTCATACTTTTCAACACTTCAAAGCTCAATTGATTCCGTAACGTCTGTGTAACAGTTTTGAAATACTATTGTTACCACTGTTATTTTACCATGATGAAGTCCCGGATACTATCAGAAGTTTTGCCCACGAAAGGGCTGAAAACCTGAGTTTGTGGTGTGGGAACGGGTTCAGGGGATTGTCTTTTTTGACAAACATTCTTTGCATGCTAAATATTTACATAAAAGTTACAATAAAATGGTGAAAAATCAGTAAATAATACGGAAATATGTCAAATATTAAAACAATAATATCGTTAATACTTTAACTAACAAAAATTATTGTATGGCAACATGTTTCGTTTGACGTTCAAAGCATGATATGGTGCTTTCTCCGGGAATCCCTCAGTCATAAAGCTTTTGGGGAGTTTGTTCCGGAACGTGAGGCATTGCGAAAGAAATGTAATAAATTTGCAAAATGACATAATTTTGCAATTTGTGTTTGACGAAAAATGTAATAAGAATGTAAAATATTTAACGGACACATATTCTGAAAGGGCACTTGTGACCCTGCCAGCCGGAGATCGCGGCCGGGCAGGTGGAGCGGCTCGGTATCGACGCGGACGGAGAACCGGGACCGGAGCTTTCCGGAGTAGTCCATTGCTATTGTTTTATTATGAAAGGTATTTTTAAAGGAGGAGAACATGGTGCGTAAAAGGTTAATAAGCCTGATCACCACTGTCGCAACGCTGGTAACCATGACCATGCCTGCGACTCTGACCGCCGCTGCCGACGATTCACTCGTTGGCGTGATCAAAGGCCCTACGCCTATCTTCGAAGGCGCAGCTACGGCTAGTGATGATATCACGATCTACAATGACAAGATCGCGGTTTCTTTCGCGGTTGGCTCGAACAACTATTGGAATATGACAAGAGGATCCATTCTTGATATCGGTATCAGGAACGATGGAGGAAACGCATACGGTGCGGACATGACGAACGATGCAGAATTCCTCATGGATCTCTGGACTGCAACAGGTTCCTACAAGGGAGAAAACCTGCTGACAGACGTTGATTGTGACTATAAAACAACAGGTGACACTGTCACTGTTACTATGAAGACCAGATTCTGGGTGGCAGATGCGGACAAAAACGGCGTAGACGATGAGCAGCAGTTTGGCGCTCTTCAGGCTCCGCTGAACGTTACTTCCACCTATGAACTGAAGGCAGGCGACTGGTTCGTGACTATGCACACGGATATCGAGAACCCTGCTTCCAACAAGGTAACTTATGCTGACATGTACAGCGGCTATTCCATCAGTACGCTGGCACAGAGCATGTACGGCCCTTACGGATTCTATCCTGAAGTGAAGACTACAGGTATCAATATCGGTAAGGCAAAGGATGTTCAGGAAGCATTCGGCGAATTCGTCGTAACATACAGCCCTGACTATGCTGTATCCGTTCAGATGGACGATGCAGATTCCTACAAGGGTTCTTCCGGATACAAGGACATCTACAAGCATCAGAACCTGGAGCCTGGCAAGACTTACGGTTTCCAGGGCGAACTGCTGGTTTCCGATCAGAGTGAAACAGCAAGCATCATGGACAGATACATCGCAAGAGAAGGAATCGCTGATACTGCGACTCTCTCAGGTGTAGTGAAGGATGCTTCCGGCAAGCCGGTTTCCGATGCTTACGTAATTCTGGAAAAGACAGGCGTTTACCAGCAGACTGCAAAGTCCGCAGGCTACACTGCAGGCTTTGAAGACGGCAAGGTAGTTGCCAACATGCAGCCGTTCCTCTGGTTCAAGACCGATGCAGACGGAAAGTACAGCTTCAACCTTCCTAAGACAGGTTATGCTGACGGAACCGCAAACATCCTCGGAAACGGCGATTATACATACAAGCTGAAGGTTGAAGCGGCAGGCTACACGACATATGAGTCTGACCTGATCACACTTTCAGAAGACACTGCTCAGGACATCAGCCTTGAGAGCGGTGCAAAGATCCACCTGACAGCAGTAGACCAGGACGGCAACAAGATCCCGTTCAAGGTTACTATCACAGGTCTCACTTCCGAGATGAAGACTCTGGGCGGATCCGTTTACTTCTCCGATGCTTTCGCATCTGACAAGTATTCTGTAGATTTCAATATGTCCCAGGCTAAGAACATCACTTTCACGGCAACATATGACGCAAGCTACGACTCTGCGCCTGTTTCCTTCACAACTGATGTTACAAAGTCCGGCGTGTCTCATAAGTTCGTGATCGACAGAAAGGTCGACCTCCACGAGGCTGGCTGGTATCAGATGGATAACCACAACCACTCTGACTACGGCGACGGTTCTACTACTATTCAGGACCTCTACAGCATTCAGGTCGCACAGGGTCTGGACTTCAACCTCGTATCCGACCACGATACGAGAATCCACAATGCAGAGATGGCTAAGTTTGCTGCAGCTGACGGCAGAGCATTCCTCTCAAATATCGAGATCTCACCGGGCTGGGGCCACTGGGGAGCTATCGGCGTTGACTACTCTTCACCGAACGCATTCCTCGATCCTTCAACTGCAACACCTAAGCAGATTCAGGAAGCTTCCCACAAGCTGGGCGCTCTCTCCATCATGCATCACCCATATTCCGACTACGGCTTCCTGAATAACCAGGAAAGCGTAAAGGGCGGAAATGAAGAGGGCTGGGACGGCTTCGATTTCCTGGAACTCCAGGATACCATCGACCTGTCCGAACTCTCCGGCATCACTGCAGAAGACTGGAAGACAATCGACAAGAATCATCTTTCAAAGACTATGCCGTCTACCATCACTAACATGGATGCAAAGACTGTAGTATCTGCTATGGCATTCTGGAACAACGGCCAGAAGAAGTACTTCTCCGCAGGTTCCGATGCACACGATGCACACAATGCAAAGCTCTTCTCCGGAGTAATCCGTGAGTTTGCATACCTCGGCAACGATTATTCTGCAAAGGCATATCTCGATGCCATCAGCGCAGGTAACTCATATATCACTTCAGCTCCTATCATCCTTCCTGACATGGAGACCACTAAGTTCGGCTCCACAGTTGAAGCTGGAAAGAATGATGCTCTGAAGTTCAAGATGCAGGTTATGTCAGTAAACGGCCTCGATAAGATTTACCTCTATCGCAACGGTCT
>JAIKWW010000128.1 GCA_024684465.1 Clostridia bacterium
CTCTTTCGTTTTGAAATGTGGTTTTTTGAGAAGAATGTATCTAGTATGCTATAACTTGGTTCACGGCCCCGGGTTGCTCCGGTTTTGCCGCAGTTTCATGCCGGCGCAGGCGCCGTCAGTTCGCAGCATCGGCGGTTTCAGTGATGCCGGCAGCATCCTGACGGTTCATACGTCCGCCTCTGCCGCCTCCCATGCCGCCGCCTATGGCACCGAAGCCACTGGCTTCACTGTAGATGTTGCTGTCCATAGTTATGGATTTTTCAGCCGTTCCACCTCCTGTAGTCAGTGTGTAGTCCGAGCCCGACTTCACTTCCGGAGTGCTCACGATCACACAATTGTACTTCTTTTCAGGAGTAAATGATGCGATCACGTTGCCGCTGCTGTCCTTCAGCGTTATCTCCCCTTCTGTGTATTCATCCAGAGTTGCCAGGATCACTCCTTGCGTCGATGAACTGTCGAAGGATTCCGCCATTCCGGAAGATCCCGCGGCAATCAGGATACCCCCGTTCTGCACTGCTGTGCATCCATCGCCGTAATCAACTGCCGTATTACCGTTGTTGATCGGGCCGGACACATACGTTTCACCGCCGTTGATGATAAGATTTCCGTTGGAATCTATACCGTCCCCATAGGATGAAACGTTGATCGTACCACCGTTGATGGTGAGCAGTGGCGTGAGCGATGCCGCAGATTCATCTGTTGCTGCTGAGCTGCCCTCGGCATCAGCTGTTCCCGATGCGACCTTTTCAGAAGCTCCGGTTCCCGCTGCTCCTGATGGTGGTGCAGTCATCTCACCGTCAGTTGATCCCTCGGCATCAGCAGTCATCTCACCGCCAGTTGATCCCTCGGCATCAGCAGGCATCTCACCGTCTGCCGGTGGTTCCATTCCTTCCGGCAGCTCCCCGTCAGCAGGCATCTGCCCGTCAGCCGGACGCTGGCCGCCCATGCCTCCCGGGCCACCCTTGCCGAGGCCCATGAACATATCACCGCCGCCTCCGCTGGATGCATTGATCCCGTCGTCCTTTGACGTCACATCCACAGTGCCGTCGTTGATAGTAACAACCGCGCCTTCGAGACCTTCGCCGCTCTCATTGACAGTAAGCGTTCCCCCATTCACTGTGAGATAACTGCTTGCGTGTACAGCGTCATCCCCTGCACTGATGGTCACAGTCCCGTCAAACATGTAGAAGTACCCGTTCTGAGGCTCCTCGTCATTGTCAGAGTGTATGCCGTCTTCGGTTGCAACGATCGTGCAGGTTCCCGATGCCACCCTGACACTGTCATTGGCTTCGATTCCGTTCTCAGCTGCAGTCACGTTCAGCGTAACTCCTGCCAGCTTCAGGTCATCCTTGCCCACGACTCCTGACGCCTTTGCGGATTCCACATTGATGGTTCCGGTGCCATTGATCGTCATGTCACATTCCGCGAATATAACCCCGTCCAGATTTTTGTCCGTGTCGGAAGTTGCGGCATCCCCTGTGGTCTTCAGAGTGTTTTCGGTTCCTTCTGCAGCCGTGACAAACACCTTATCCGCAGACTGTGCGTAGATCACATTGGCCGCCGAATTGCCCAAAGACACTCCGTTCAGCACGATCTGTACCTTGTCACTGTCGCCTGCCTTAACCACAACCTGCCCGTCACTCAGACTTCCTGAGAGGACATATGTGCCTGCCGCGGTGATCATCACCGTGCTGCCATCTATCTCAACCCCTGATCCGGAAGCGGATGAGCCGCTGTCGGAGAGAGTGACATTTACCGCCTCCGACTCATCATAGCTGCCCTCCAGATCCCTGTCCGTAAACAGGTCGCTGACCTGGTAGCCTCCCATGAGCTGCTCATAGTATTCCGTGGATGTGACATCTATTTCTGTATCCGTGGATGCTGTCGTGCTCCCGCATCCCGTAGCAGCCACCATCAGCATTCCCGCCAACAGCGCCGCCGTCGCCGCCGTCGCAGCCCTCCCTGCCCTTTCCGACAGAGACTCCCTGATTTTCCTTATCTTCATAACATTCCCTCTCCGGAACCTAGAGCTCATTTCCGCCCATTACAGGTCTTGCAGCGGAGATTTCCAGATTGCCGTTTCTCACTCTCAGCGCATCGATCATGTCCTTTTCCTTCTGCGGATCCCTGAGTGTCACGTCATATTCAAGCTTGAAGAGGCTGCCCATATTTGTGGTCTTCACCCTTCTGAGAGCGTGGCTCGCAGTGTAATGCTCGAAAATATCCTCAAACACTTCCGTGTAGTTAAGATCTTCCGGAATAGTGATCCTCAGATCTCTTGCCCTATCCATGTCGGATTCACCAAAAGGCGAGCAGTTGATTATCGTGAATATCAGTCCAAGGATCACTGAGAACACTACTGCGTACCCCAGGTAACCCATGCCCGTTGCAAGGCCTGCTCCCATTGACAGGAACAGCATCGCGATCTCCTTTGCGGAACCCGGCACGGAACGGAATCTCACAAGGCTGAATGCTCCCATTACCGCAACACCTGCTCCCACGTTTCCGTTTACCATCATTATCACAACGGATACGATCGCCGGGAGAATTACCAGTGTCAGCAGAAAGCTCTTGGTATATCTATTTCGAAACGCGTACACTGCCGCCAGAAATGCGCCTATCCCCAGAGCGACGGCGATACAAGCCAGAAATTCTGAAATTGCCAGTGCCGACGCTTCTGTGTCGAATATTCCCTGAAATAATGTGCTTAAAGTCATCTGTCTTTTCCTCCAAATTCTTCTCTGTCATCTTGTTCATCTTTAACATCGTCTCGTACGCTGTACCGTACTTTGTGAATTTCGTCTTGTATAATTTCATGTCCGCCAGGATGTGGGAGAACCAGAGCGGCATCGCCCCGCCAACCTTCACCTCCATGAGAACCTGATCTTCCTTCAGCAGCGGATTCCCGCCGATCTCATCGTAGAGAGTCACCTTTTCCGTCCGCCAGAGGATGTTCCTGTCGAAGGTTATCCTGAACTCGTGATCCTGCTTGTCGTAATAAGCTTCCCTGTCGTATGTCAGGAGCATTCTCGGCTTCAGATCATCGTAAAAATCCAGAGCGTAATCGATCTCCCGCTTTATCTGGCTGTCCGGAGTTTCCTTCCCATCCAGCAGATACCCGTAGGCATCCTTCGCCTTCATGGAGATCCTGCGCTTGTACACCACCGAGTCGTATTTCTTCTTGAGCTCCACGAAGACCTTCGTATCATCCCCGGCCTTGCCGTAGCTCCTCAGCCTCAGCTTTTCCTTGTACATCGGATGCTCCAGCGATCTTCTGATCAGCCTCCAGTCCGGCGTATCGAAGTACAGACTCAGGATCGTACTCTTTCCATGCTCGTCCGCCCTCATGTGCTCAGACATTCTTTCC
>JAIKWW010000149.1 GCA_024684465.1 Clostridia bacterium
TGACGATGCCGCCGCCGGTGCCGCCCAAAGTGAACGCCGGCCTGATGATAACCGGATATCCGATCTCCTTTGCGAAGTCAGCCGCGGACTGGATGTCGTTAACCACCTTGGAAGGGATGACCGGCTGACCGATCTTTTCCATGGCTTCCTTGAAGAGCTCACGGTCCTCGGCCTTGTCGATGGTCACAGGATCTGCGCCGAGCAGCCTCACGCCCTGTTCCTCAAGGAATCCGGACTTCGCCAGCTGCATGGAGAGAGTCAGGCCCGTCTGGCCGCCCAGTGTGGACAGCAGTCCGTCCGGCTTCTCCTTGGCGATGATGCGCTTGAGCACCTCCAGATCCAGCGGTTCTATATAAATGCTGTCAGCCATCTTGTTGTCTGTCATGATGGTTGCAGGGTTGGAATTTACGAGAACAACTTCGAGTCCTTCTTCCTTGAGGGCTCTGCAGGCCTGAGTGCCCGCGTAGTCAAACTCGGCGGCCTGTCCGATGACGATCGGGCCTGAACCGATGACCATTACTTTTTTCAATTCTTTATTTAACGGCATTGACTGAGACCTCCTCCATAAGTGCTACAAAATCGTCGAACAGGAATCCGGAATCCAGCGGACCCGCGGATGCCTCCGGATGGAACTGAACGGAAAATACCGGCTTGTCCGTATATCTCACGCCCTCGCAGGTGCTGTCGTTGGCATTTGTGAAGCTCACCTGAGCAAAATCAGGCAGGCTGTCGCCGACCACGCAGTAGCCGTGATTCTGGCTGGTGATGAACACCCTGCCGTCTTCCAGGCGCTTTGCAGGCTGGTTGGCCCCGCGGTGGCCGTACTTCATCTTCTCCGTACGTGCTCCCGAAGAGAGCGCCAGCAGCTGGTGACCCAGGCAGATGCCGAACATCGGAACACCGCTCTCTCTCAGCTTCTTTATCTCAGCGATGACCTCCACATTTTCAGCCGGATCCCCCGGACCGTTGGACAGCATGATGCCGTCCGGCTTCATTGCGAGTATCTCTTCAGCCTTTGTATCGTATGGAACCACTGTCACGTCGCAGCCCCTCTTCTGGAGCTCCCGGGCTATATTGTACTTTGCGCCCAGATCCATCAGGACCACGTTCTTGATGGTCCCGGTGGCATTCTCGTCACTGCGTCTGATATGTGCTCCCACATAAATCGCGTTGATGTCATAAGCGGGACGTTCGATCTCGTCGTAAGGATGGCGTACCTTCTCAGTGGTGGAGGTGTTCTTCACCGCTTCAGTAATGGTGTATGCCTTGATCTTTTCAAGCAATGGCGCCATTTCCTCCGGAAGTTCATCCAGCAGTATTCCGTTCATTACGCCGTTCTCACGAACGATCTTGGTGAGCGCTCTGGTGTCGATGCCGTAGAGCCCCGGAACTCCCTGCTCCCGCAAAAAAGTGTCAAGATCCCCCTGTTCTCTGAAATTTGAAGGTTCCTGACACCAGTCTCTGACAATATATCCTTTAACGAAGGACTTTCTGCTCTCGAAATCCTGAGGGATCACCCCATAGTTGCCGATGAGCGGAAAAGTCTGCACAACTATCTGACCGTAATAGCTGGGATCCGTCAGTGTCTCCAGATATCCGGTCATGGCTGTGGTAAAAACGACCTCACCGGTGATGTCGCTATCCGCTCCGAATGCTTTGCCCTTGAAGACCATTCCGTTCTCAAGCAGCAGGTATCTTGCTTTCTCCATAGCTTCCTCCGTTCCTAAATTGGCTGTTATCTCTTAATCTATATCAATGGCGGCTGCCGCAGGTCATCTGCCGCTGTTCGCCGCTCTGTCTACTTGTTCTGCGCAGGGCACCTGCCGCGGTTTGCTCCGCCCGCCGGGCTGCTTTCTGTCAGCTCGCCGCTTTATTGCCTTGCTCTGCGCTGATGCGCAGGCTTATTTCTTGTAATATGTCTGCAGCACCGTCTGTGCTACCTTGCGCTTGCTCGTACGCAGATCCATCGCCTGCTTTTCGATATAATGATGCGCCTGCTCTTCCTTCATTCCCAGGTTGTTCATGAGCACTGCCTTGGCGCGGTTCACCAGTCTGACTTCCTCGATCGCCATCTGAAGTTCGTCTCTCTCATGCTTCAGCTGCCGCAGCCGCCCCTGCATGATCAGCGCATCCTTCACGGCCTGAAGAAATACTTTTCTGTCTATAGGCCTGGTGAGCACTATGATCCCAACCCCTTCAAGAGCTGCACCCAAAGTCTTCGAAGTCTGTTCCGCCGTGATCACTATCACAGCTGTCCGTCCCTCATCCGCCACAGATCTTGCAAGATCCGGGCCTTCAGCGTCAGCCATCGGGGTGTTAATTACGAGAAGATCCACCGGGTCCGTTTCACTGCCCATCTCCACCATGGCGTCCACACGACGTCGGACCACGGTGATCAGGGCATCGTCAATGACGCTGCTCACGGCTCCCCTGAGCGCTTCCATAGTCTTTTCGGAATTTCCGGCAAGCAAAATTTTCTTCAATAACCCAAACTCCTGTAAAATAGCCATTTTCCAGCATACTGATCTGAAAAAAGGCGCACTCCGGCCTTAAATCTGCTCATCCGAAATATTATACATTAATGAAAGGCTTTTTCCTAGAGATCTTTTTTGAAATACAAAATTTTTTATGTACAAATTTTTTCCGGCTCAGGGCACAAAAAAACCGGGACGGAGCTCGCTCCTTCCCGGATCCTTTCATTCATTCCCTGTTCCGGCGGCCCCGGCTTTACCTAAAAGTACGGCTCGCCCTGGCACTCCGGCCGGTCGCCCATGGCTCCCAGCATCTCAAGCCCGATCGCCCTGGCTGCGTTCAGTGACTCTGAAACTGCCTGCGCGTCGCCCGATATACAGAGTATGACCTCATTGGTAAGACTCGCCTTGTGGTTCGGCGTCATGTAATCCACGATGTCCACGTCCCCGGACTTCACAGCGGTATCTGCCATGAGCGCACCGATGGATGCCGGTGATCCCGCCATAAATCCGAAAGCCTTTCCAACCTCGGCGCTGAGGCCCTTGGCCAGAACCTTGCCGGCGCTCGCGGTGTAGCACATTTCCACATGGCCCGCCTGGTTGATGTAAAGGCCGCCTGCATAGTGAGGCAGCAGATCCAGTGCGATGCGGATAGCTTCCCGCACGTCAGCCACGTCCTTTGCTCCTATTACCATATATACGCCGTGTCCGCCCCAGCCCTTTGTATCCCTCGGGAGCTCGATGGACAGGATGTCGCAGTTAGTCATCTTCAGCGCTTCATCCATGGCAGTCATCTGCCCGGAAGCACCCGTTCTGGAACTGTAAAATCCCAGCGCTCTGTATTCAGAAGTGAGCCCGCTGACTTCCAGCAATCTGCTGTCAACGCTGGAGATCACGATCCCGATGGTGTCGAGCATGGCCGTCCCGATCAGTTCCGGTCTTCCGCCCTTCACATCTGTCATATCTATCATCCGGCGCTCCTTTCAAATTTCATGATCAAATCCAATTCCTGATATTATCTGATTCCTGTGCCCGATCAGACTCTGAAGACTGCACTTCCGGTTTAGAGATTATGCCCCAAAGTGCATGCCTCCACATAGGTTCTATCATTTTACCACCAACAGGTACCAAATGGAATACTGAAGCATCACTTTATTAAATTGCAAGCACCCTCTTTTTACCGATAATTAATTGCCAATATCAAACATAGCTGTACCTGTATTTAACATTCAAATCATTTTGCTCTATCATTATATTTGTCGGGGGACGTTCACTCCGGCGGAACATTATTCTTATTCTTTTAAGGAGGACACAAAAATGAAATTATCAGCTAGAAATCAGTTCGCTGGCAAGGTAACTGCAGTCAAGGAAGGCGCTGTTAATGGCATCGTTACGATCGATGTTAACGGAACTCCTGTAACATCTACTATTTCCATGGGCGCTATCGAAGAACTGGGCCTCAAGGAAGGCGTTGAAGCAACTGCTGTTATCAAGGCTACTGAAGTTATGGTGGGCATCGGTTCTTTCAAGCTCTCTGCAAGAAACCAGTTTGCCGGCAAGGTTGTTTCCGTTAAGGAAGGCGCTGTAAACAGCATCGTTGCAGTTGAAACTCCTGCTTTCACTATCACAGCTACTATCTCCAATAACGCTGTTGCTGAGCTGGGCCTCAAGGAAGGCGTTGAAGCAACTGCTGTTGTAAAGGCAACTTCCGTAATGGTTGCTTGCTAGTCGTAAATTAATGATCCGTCCCTCCGGGACATTTCAACAGTTACGAATTTATGAGCGGCGCATCTGCACCGCTCTTTTTTTCAGCCGGAATCTGGCCGAAAGCCGGAAAAACCGGCAGATTTTGTTTTTATACTAATCCGCCGGCTCCAACGTTCTTCGTCTCCGTCTGTTGGCTAAATCTGCCGTATAATTTCTTATCCGCCGGTTTCAGACATGATTGCAGGCTCGATCCTCCAGGTTCTGCTTTCCTTCGATACCTCCGGTTTTGAACATTCTTCGTCTCCGTCTGTTGGATATTCCGCCTGGTTTTAGCATTCTTCGCCACCGACCGGTTAGCTATTCCGCCTTGTTATTTCCTATCTGCCGGTTCCGGCTCCGGCATCCGCTTCGATTCGGCTCCCACTTCTATGGTATTGGTAATCCTGCTTTCCCGTTTCAGACCTTTTTCGGTGAAATCAATACGATATTTGTTTTTCACCGAAAAATTCCTCTGTCCTGCATTGAATCGAACACCAGAAAAATCCATTTATATCATTTTACATTATTTTTACCATTATTTTCTGCGATATTTTACCATTAGATTTCTATTTTATTGTATTTTTGGGTTCTAATGGAAATTATAGTTGTCATATTACCTGCTCAGAGCAGTCCATTTTCGGTGAAAAATCAATTTACATTTCGTTTCGCCGAAAATCCAACGAAAAATGTTCGATTACCGAGATCTAACCTGAGAGAAATTTCCAGTTTGATCTGTTCAGACAGAATTGTAATACGGTCGCTGTTTTCTGAAGTGTCTTAATCAGGCGATATTTTAATTACCTTCGTCGTTTTAGAAGTGTTCTGCTCTGGCGATATTATAATTACCTTCGCTATTTTAGAAGTGTTCTCTTCAAAAGCAATTCTACGAAAGTGGCAGCGATACTACAATTTTAGCGTATCTGCGTAATGTTATTTGCTCTCCTTCGCGAAGAACGCCGCGGCTTTTTTTAGGAAATCATTCTCCTTTTCGAGTTCGGCAACCCTTGCACGAAGACGATTATTTTCTTCCATTGCAGCCAAGGCAGTTGCGCGTTCTGCGTCGACCATTGCGAGATGACGATACTCTTTTACCCACTTACTGATTGTGCTGTGTGCGATACCATATTCTTCGGAAAGACTTGTAATTGTACGTCCGTCTCGTATTCGCTGCTCGATTATGTATGTTTTGAGTTCAGGATCAATGTTAACC
>JAIKWW010000035.1 GCA_024684465.1 Clostridia bacterium
CTGCTCCCGCAGCTGATCCTCAGTGAACAGAAGGATTCCGGTGATCCCCTCGGTGCCGGTCATGCTTACGTTGGATACTTCGCAGGCGTAAACCTGTGCATAGGTGCCGGCGACGCCGCTGTCCGCGATGATGCAGCCCAGGTGTCGCACCTCCGAAACCTGCTGAGCCCCGATTTCCTCGGACAATTCTTTGGCCACGTTATCCTCCGGACTGATCCCCTCTTCCCCGAAGCCCCGGGGAAAAGCAAGCAGGTTGTCCTGAACGGAGTGACGATACTGATCCAGAAGGACAAATTTCCCGTCAAAGACAGGGACTGTCACCACAGCTCCGTTTTCCACAGCAGGCAGCATCCGTTCATAGGTGTGAAGCTTTCCGTCCGATTCCCTCACCAGATCAACCACCAGTATGTTGTATGGGCTGCGGTAGACCACCCCGATCCGGTGCCCCGTAGCCTTAACAAATTTGCTGACTATGTGGATATCCGTCACTATCCGGGGATTCCCGGTGCCGTTGAAATAGCGGGGCCGCTCCTCCATGAGTCTGGCGTAATCCTGCCACTCTTCGGATTCTGAATAGTTTTCCAATTCCTTCATGTTACTCAACCTTTCATAGCACACACAAACCGGTTCGGATAAACGGCCGGCGCCCGGCTCACTTTGCTATATGTTCGCTCAGCTCCGACGTACCAGACGTCATTCTTTCCACCCCAGACCCAGTCGGTCCTGCGGGCCGGCACCGGTCGTCATCTCCCCATGGTCCTCACGCCTTTTTCCCGGCGCCGGTCGTCTACGCCGTCAGTCGTCAGTTTTCAACGTTCCCGGCGGCGCTCTCTCCGCCCCGCGGCAGCGATGTAGCCCAGATCCCGCACCGCAAAGCCGATCTGCTTTATGGAATCAAGTATATCCTTCACTCCACCCAGAATACTCAGCATCGACGAAACGATGCCGAATATGATTATTCCCAGAACTGCTGTCACCATGTCCACATGCCGGACCAGCGGCGCGGCAGTCTCCTCCACGCTCATCTCAAACAGACTCTGCGCCATGCCCAGCACCTCCTGAATGCCGATGAACAGGAGGATATAAGCAAAAGCAACTCCGATATTTCTGAAAATCCCAAGAACGATCGAGCCCACCCATCTCCGGTGCTGCCTCCTCAGAGTCTCCCTGTCCAGAGATTCCGGCAGACCGCATTCTGTCACGTCCTCCGGGTGTGCCACGTTATCCGAGATCACAAGATCCACCTTCCTGAGCTCATCGAAGGTCTCCCAGCTCTCGTCATACATCCGGTGAGCCTCCATCCGTTCAGCGTAGAGGTTCCGGTTGCAGAAAGGGATGTGGATGGTATTGAAGCCCTTCCAGTAAGAGGAAAGTTCTCTCCAAATGGCAGAAATGAGGTCTGCTACTCCGTTTTCTCCGATCTCATGGCCCAGGACAGAAGTAATGCTCCGCTCCACAGTAAAGTTATAACAAATGTCAATAAGTGCTTCCGTAAACTCCACAGCACGCCTGGTCTCCTCATCCGGCGCAGCCTCCCAGCGCTCCCGAAGCCACCTGTACCAGAGGCTGCGGCTCAGCAGCATATCGTGCTCCCGGCTGATCTCCCGGATAATGCGGATGCTCCTGTCAAGGACTCCGGGTTCCACGCCAACCGGCGCCGACGAAGATCTCTCAGCTCCCGGGCCGGCCAGTTCCGCGCAGGCCTTACCACCAGTCACGCCAGTCACACCAGCCTCGGCGGTTCCGTCCCCTCCGGCCTCGCAGCTCTCAAGGAAAAGGTCCAGATAGTATGTCAGGGGCCGGTTCTCTCCGGCCGCCCGCTCAGGTATATAAGTATCCTCCCGTGTGCTCAGCATCAGTATCATCTGAACGTAGTGCTCCAGCATCACGTAGCGGCGGGCGGCTTCAGCATCCCCTGCCACGTCGGCCCGTTTCGACTCCCTGCGAAGCAGCCAGGGATCACTGCAGCGCAGCGCCTCGTATACCAGCTTCAGATCCCTGCGCTTTTCCTCCAGATCCGCTGCCCGGGTCCCCGTAGGCAACCCGGAGAACCGAAAGGTGTCTGCCGTTTCATCGTCCAAATACTTTTTTATCGCATTCTGCATGTATTCCGAAGGCGTCCCGGCCCCCGCATAACGGCTCATTTTTATCCTTCCATTGCGGATGAGGTTCATTACCGCCCCATAGGACTGCTCGTTGTAGATCCCCGCAAGAAATGCCATGGAGTCCGTGATCTGATTGTAGGAAAGCACCACCGTGTTGCCGTACAGCAGGATCTGGCGATGCATCTCCTCCAGAGCACTGCGGATCTCCTCCGGGGAGGTCCTTACCGAATCGAACCTGAACAGATAAACGTACATATCTACAGCACCGAACTGACAAAGTATGCCGCGTAAGCCGCCAGGAGGATCGCGCCGCCCCAGCGTTGGAGTGTGCGCTCCTTATTGATTACACATACGAACAGGAGCACCACCGTGATCATGGCAACGACGCTGTCCATCAGAAATGCTGCATCATAGACCACGTCAGTGATCAGTGCCGATGTTCCCAGAACGAAAAGTATGTTGAAGATGTTGCTTCCCACGATGTTTCCGATAGCCAGGTCAGCCTTGCCCTTGGATGCCGCGTTCACACAGGTCACCAGCTCCGGCAGCGACGTGCCGAAAGCCACGATGGTAACGGCGATCAGGTGCTCGCTCATGCCGAAAATAGCCGCCAGCGCCGAGGCCGAATCAACAGTCATGTCACTGCCTGCCACGATGCAGACGATTCCCACGAGGATCCAGAGCGGCAGCTGCCACACCTTGAGCTGTTTCCGCTCGTCTTCCTCTTCCTCGCCGTCCGGATCCTTCTTCACGCCGATGAACAGACGGATCATATAAACGATGAACAGCACCCAGAGGATCACGCCATCCAGCCTGCCGATCACGTTGTCACGAAGTCCGATGAAAGCCATTACTCCTGTAACGGCCAGCATAAAGGGAAGATCGTACCTGATCGTCCATCTCCGGATTATCAGCGGGCAGATCAGAGAGGTGATGCCGAGGATGAGGAGCACATTCAGGATGTTGCTTCCCACCACATTTCCCACTGCGATGTCAGCGCTCCCCTTCAGAGCGGAAGAAATGCTGATAGCCGCCTCCGGGGCGCTGGTACCCATGGCAACGATCGTAAGACCGATAACCATCTGGGGCACACCGAACCGCTTTGCCACACCGGATGCGCCGTCAACAAACCAGTCCGCGCCCTTGATGAGCATCACAAAACCCACGACCAGAAGCATCAATTCTCTTAAAACATCTACCATACAATAATCCTTTCACACTTACGTGCTCACAAAAAATCCCTATGCTCACAAAACAGGAAGACAGCCGGGACGCCGGAGCTCCGCGGCTCATCTTCACTTTGCCGTTCTCTTCATCAGTTTTCCGTTTCCGGCTTCGTGTCTCCGGAAGTCTCCGGCTCCTTCTCCGGTCTGGACTCAAAAGCCTGACGGCTGATCTTGACGCCCGGGATGTGATCGATCCCCGCCAGCATCAGGCAGCCCTCAAATGCCCAGGCCCTTATATTCTCCAGTCCCTTACCGCACCTTACTCTTCTCAGCTTCCTGCAGTCTTTAAAAGTAAAAGATGGAATGCTCTTCACCTTGTCCGGAATGGTGATTTCCTCGATGGAGCTGTTGCAGAAAGCGTACTGCCACAGGTCGGTGAGTCCCTCAGGCAGATCCACATGTTTGAGACCGGTGCACCCGTCAAAGACATTTGCGCCGATATTCGTAACCGTGTCCGGGATCTTCACGGACTTTATCTCCGCATGTCCCTTGAACAGGTCATCATACAGCACAGTAACCGGCTTGTCCCCGTAAAGCGGCGGTATCACCACGTCCTCTTCATCTCCCATATATCCGTTGACGCAGATCGTCCCGTCAACCAGATGTTCATACATAAACTGCTGCATATTTCTTTCCCCTTCTCATCTTTCATTAATATCAATATCAACAGAAACAGCTTTATCTTCACAGATGATCGATTCCATATATCAGTAGTAACCGGCGCATCTATCGCAGTTTAGTCTACTCAGCACTTTCAGCCGCTTCGTCAGTCACTGCCCCAGTGCCGGTTTCGGCCGCAGCCTCAGCCGCGCCCTTGTTTCCTCCGATCAGCACCGACAGGATCACAAATACCGCCAGCAGGAACGGATAGAACAGCCACGGGATCAGCTTGATGCTGGCAACCCCTGACAGGCTTGCAGCGATCAGCAGCTGAGCGCCGTAAGGTATTATTCCCTGGAAAATACAGGACACCGTGTCCAGCAGAGATGCAGTCTTCTTCGGGTCGATGCCGTACTCTTCTGTTATCTGTTTTGCGATCGGCGCAGCCACAACTATTGCTACCGTATTGTTAGCAGTGGCTATGTCCACGATTCCCGTCAGGAATGCGATGCCGAACATGCCGCCCCTCTTGGAGTGGGACATCCTGCGGATGAATTTCAGGATCGCTTCAAATCCGCCGTTTTCACGCATCAGGGCACTTATGGACGCCACCAGGATGGTGACGATCATGGTCTCGAACATTCCCGATGTGCCGCTGCCCATGCTGGAAAATGCCGTGATGAAATCCATCTGGCCGGACATGCCGCCGGCGATCAGGAAGAGGATGATGCCGATACCGAGAACTATGAATACGTTTACACCCAGCATGGCCATGACCAGAACCACGAAGTACGGTATTGCAAGGCCGAAGCTGAAGTCGTAGTCACCCACGTCGGCAGCGCCGTTCTGAACAGCAATGAATGTCAGAATCGCCAGTGTGACGATCGCCGCAGGCAGCGCCATCTTTATATTTTCATAAAACTTTGCCTTCATGGCTACGCCCTGCGTCTTTGTGGAGGCGATGGTGGTGTCGGAAATGAATGACAGATTGTCGCCGAACATTGCTCCTCCCACGATGGCACCCACGCACACCGGCAGGTTGAAGCCTGCGGTCTCGGCGATGCTCACAGCGATCGGCGTCAGTACAGTGATGGTTCCGACGCTGGTTCCCATGGCAGTGGCTATCAGACATGCGATGAGGAAAAGCCCCGGGATGGCCATGGAGTCCGGTATGATATTCAGCAGCAGGTTGGCGGTACTCTCCACGCCGCCGGCCTCTTTTCCGATACCGCTGAAGGCTCCGGCCATCAGGAAAATGAACAGCATTATGGTAATGTTGTCATCGCCGATGCCTCTGGCACAGATATGAACCTTTTCATCAAAGCTCAGCGTCGGGTTCTGGATAAATGCCACCACCAGCGCGATGCCGAAGGCAACCACAACTGACATGATATAGAAGCCCATGCCGCCCTCCACAGGCTTTATGTACTCGTAGTAGATCCCCGTTCCCAGATACAGGAGCAGGAATACCAGAATCGGGATCAGCGCCCGCACGTTCGCTTTCTTCGCCCCGTTTAAACCGGAGTTGTTCTCATTACTCTTCATTCTCCACAATCCTTTCAAAAACAAAACTACCTCCAAAGATCTGACACAAAATACAACAGAGCCGTATTTGTGATCAACGGATAATAACGACCATACGGATCACGTCCCGTGCGAAGGAGCTCCAGCGCCCGGGCGCGGTCCACTGTCTCGAATCCGCCGAAGCGTTCCGAGCCCTCTGCTCCGGCCTGGCTCAAAGAGCTCAGGTCAGGCAGGTCAACTACAGCGCAGAAAAGCGCAGTACTTTCATCCATAAATCCCGGCGAGATATAGAGCGCGGGATTTGCGGGGAATATCCGGTCCGTATCCTTCACAAGAATGCCGGTCTCCTCCCGGATTTCCCGTATCATAGCTGCTGTCAGAGGATCCTGTCCATCAAGATCCTCAGGATGATCCACGAGTCCCGCAGGGATGCTCAGCACGTACTGACCCAGCGGGTATCGGTATTCGTAGAAGAGCACCAGCTTCGGTTCTTCTCCCGGCAGCCGCACTATCAGAACACAGCTCACCGCATCGGGAAGCTCCTGCTTAAGTTCTTCCGGGGACTTCATGGCCAGCAGATCCTCCCGGCCCCTCCGGGATGCGTCATAATATCTGGTCCCGTCCTCGTAAACCAGCTCAAAAGCCTTCATATACCTCGTGTCCAAAAGGGTCTTTACCTCAGACTTTTTCAATACAGGAATTTCCATTTTGTGTTCCTTTCATTCACTCTGCCGGTACTATCTTAACGCCTATATCAACGGGTTTCGCAGTGTACAGGCTGGTGGTGACGATGCCGTCTATCGGGGTTGCCGCATATGCAGCCGCATTATTTTCATTAATGCCGCCTGCAGCCAGGAGCACTGCCTTCGGAAACTCAGCCCGTATGGCATTGCACATCTCCGTCAGCTCCTGAGGTCCCAGCTTTTCGATCTGGATGCCATCTGCTCCGGCCCTCAGGCACTGCAGCGCCTTTTCCGCATCTCCCGTCTCCACCAGGATCTTCTTCTCACAGCTGCTCCTCTTTATTTCCGGCAGCTTTGCCAGCATCCGGTCGAATCCTCCCAGCAGGTTGATGTGTTGCTGGAATACCAGTATGGTCTCCGATGTTCCCAGACGGTGCGGCAGCGCGCCTCCGGCCATTATTGCCTTCATGGACAGCGCCTTGGTGCCGGAGTACATCTTCCTGGTGGTGAGCACTGAGATCTCCGGATTTTCCCCATGGACCAGCTTCACAAAACGGCCGGTCTTCGTGGCAATGCCGGAGGTGTGATCGATCAGGTTCTGCACCACTTTCCATGCTGTGAGGACGGCGGTGGCCTCGCCCTGTCCCACGATCAGCTCGTCTCCCGGATGGGCTTCCTCTCCGGACCACTTCATGGAAAGGGTCTCGATTCCCAGGCGGCGGAATATCTCCCGGGCCTCCTCGGTTCCGCAGACCACACAGTCCTCACGGGTGAAGACTGCGATGCGGGCCGGTTGATGGTCGAGACCCAGCTCAAAGCTCGTAAGGTCGAAATAAGGTACATCTTCTCTGATGAGCGCGTCAAAATCTACATTTGCAAGATACATTCTCAATACTCCTTCGTCAGCGGGCCGGCTGCCCGCAGAAAATTTGCCGGTGGCAGCGGCATTCCCTGTTCGGATACTGCTGACCCCGGCAAAATCTATTATTGCTTACGCTATTAATCATATCGCTTTTCATTGTCTTCCACAACCTTTGCAATATAATTGTTTTTTCTGATACCGTCCCTCCGTCGGGATTACATTTCCATACTCCTGCGAAGCTCGGCAAGTTCCTCTGCACGGTCATAGGCCAAATCCGGTATGCCGATATCCTCCACGATGATCTCTCCGCTGTATTCTTTGCCTTCTCCGGCGAGAAGCCCCGTCTTGCTGCGTCCGAAAGTGATGGTCACATCCGCCCTGAGACCCACGCCCATGAGTGAGCCGGTGTCCGTGTCGATGCCGGATGGAGCATCTATTGCCAGGGTCTCACCCCTGTTGCTCTTTGCAGCTTCCTCCAGGAAGTTCTTCAGACTCCCCTTGATCTCCCGGTGAAGTCCTATGCCGAATACGCCATCGATACACACATCGCAGTCAGGCAGCCGGTCTCCGGGATGGTAAACGGAAATGCGGGCGTGAAGCGTATCTCCCACACGCTGCTCCCTGCGTCTTTCTATAGCCTGTTCGAAGATGACCCACTGGTAGAGAAATTCCCAGCTTGCCTTATGCAGATCTCCTGCCACTCTCACCTCCGGGTCGAAACCGTCCTCAAGGAGCATCCTCGCAGCCGCGATCCCGTCAGCTCCGTTGTTTCCAACCCCTGCAAGTACCAGTATCCTTGCATCCCTGCGGTCACCGTATCTTTCTCTAACATAATCGGCAATCTTTTCGCTGGCGGTTTCCATGAGGTCAAGTGATTCAAATCCCATCTCATCCATGGCCACTCTGTCTGCCAGTTTTGCCACGGATCCCTTGATAATATTCATAACATTCCTCCGATCTTACAACATTTTAATTCTCTTCACCGGTCGTTTCCGGCACTTTCTCATCCTTTACGCCGGCACATCCGGCGCTCTTTTCCTTCATCCTGCGCACCGTCCCCGCCGGTGCGGTTTATTCTTCTATTCTTCAGTAAACACCGACGCCAGCCGGCTCAGGGTCTCCTCCACATTTTCCTCCGTGAGTCCCGCGTAGTTGATCACAAGACAGGTCTCTCCGGCTCCGTAGCCGCTGCCCTCCCTGGGCACTTCTCTGATGGCGCCTATCGTTCTGCTGCGGTCAGACATATAGTCGGAAAAGAAGCTCAGCTGCAGACCCTTTTGCAGAGCCCGGTCCCTTATCTCCTGCTCCGTCAGTCCGGTCTTCACCCAAAGGAGAAAGTGGGTGCCGGCATCATACTCCTCGATCCGGGAAAAATCAGCCATGGGGCTTGACTTTATTGCCCGCATCACCACCGGCCTCAGCTTGCGGTAGTAGTTCACCAGCCTGTACACATGCCGCTCAAAATGTCCCTCCGATATGAACCGGGCCAGTGCGTACTGCTCAAAGCTGGACACTGTGCAGGAGTAGAAGCTCATGGAGTCCTCGTACTTTTTCATGATCTTCGCCGGGAGCACCATGTAGCTGATCCTCAGAGAGGGCATCAGGGTCTTGGAAAAGGTGTTCATGTAGATCACGTTGTCCCTGACTGACTCGGCGTAAAGCGGCTGCATCTGCAGCGGTCCGTAACGGAATTCGCTGTCGTAGTCATCCTCTATGATATAGCGGCCTTTTTCCCGGTTCGCCCACTCGAAGAGTTCGATGCGCCGCTTCATGGGCATGGCCATCCCCACAGGAAACAGGTTCGCCGGAGATACGTGAACCACATGTGCGCCGCTCTTTTCCAGTTCCTTCACGGAAATTGTGCTCCCATCCACGGAGATGTATTTCCAGGGAACTTTATAGCTGGCGGCGATCTTCTCAAACTTCCTGTAGCCCGGGTCCGAGATGGCGAAGGTCCGTCCCGCCCCCAGGACCTGAAGCAGACGGCCGTACAGATACTCAGTACCTGCTCCTATTATTATCTGACCCGGATTCACTTCCATACCCCGGTTCCTGTACAGATAATCCGCCAGGGCCTTCCGCAGGTCGTAAAGGCCTTTATACGGCACGGTGCGATACAGGAAATCACCGGATATGGACAGAGCCTCCCGCATGTACCTGCCCCAGACCGTAAAAGGGAACAGCCTCAGGCTGGGACGGTTGGCCTTGAAGTCGGCGAAGAATTCATCCTCGTCCAGTTCCGGCTCCACATATCCTGTCGGCGGCTCTGTTCCGGCCTTCATCTTGAAGTTCAGCTTCTCCACATAATATCCACGCTTCTCGGCCGAGTAGATGAAACCCTCCGTCAGAAGCATGGAGTAGGCGTTCATCACGCTGTTCGTGCTGATTCCAAGAGTCTTTGCCAGCGTCCGTTTTCCCGGCAGCTTTTCATCCGGTTTCAGGCGTTCTTCGATTATGTCAGCTCTTATGCATTCATATAAATATTTATAGATCGGCTTCCCGCCGCGTTTCGACAGATCGTAAGCAAGCATTTGCCCCTCTCTTCTGGTACCTTTAATTCTTACACTTCTGGTACTTATAAAAGTATCAGATTGCTTTATAATAATCAATAAGAACTTGTATTATTTTTAAAACTGTTATTCCGGAGCTTGTCTGACGGACGCGAAACAGACGGATCCGGCCATTTATTTAGGAATTGAATGTAGTGTGAGTCCGTCGGAGTCCGCTCCGTTTGAAGGCAGCGGCTCCGGTCGGTTCGCCGTTTTTCCGGATCTTCCTCACGGTGACAGACTCCTGAGGAACCGCAACAATGTAAACCAGCAGGCAGTCCTGTGCCCACCCATCTGGCCACCTCTCATCGGTTTGTTTTTCGATCGAAAACAGGTCGGCACAGATATAAACCCGGCTGCCGCGAAATATAAAACTCCCCGGTGATTCAGGCCTGTTAAGCCTTGCCCAGCCGGGGAGTTCTTCTTTTTTGTCTCATATTGTTGCCGGCGCGATGCCCTCCGGACTTTGAGCATATCTCTTTTTCTTGTTCTCGTACATCAGCTTATCCGCCAGATCCATACATTCCTTAGGCGTCTCATCTTCTCCCGGCTGATGTATGTACATCCCGACTGACATCTGCAGAGGCACCGCCAGCTGTTCGCCTGCGGCGCGATTCTTCATTTCCGTAACCTGGGAGATCCTGAATCCGAAGTCCTCGGCCCAGCTGACATCAGTCACGAATGCCACATATTCGTCACCGCCCCAGCGACCATAGAAGCCCTCCGAATCGCCAAAGGCCTCCTTCACCACTGCCGCACCCATGCGGATCAGCTCATCTCCGATCTTGTGACCGTAGAAATCATTAGCTCTCTTCAGCTTGTCCACATCCAGGAAAAATACCGCATAACGGTCCTCTTTTCTGAGGGTTTCCATATTTTCCATAACGCTGGTACGGTTCGGGATCCCCGTGAGAGAGTCCACGTAGGCCATTTCCTCCAGAGTTTCATTCCAGATAGTCTCCTTCGAGCGTTTTGCGGATAATTCCATCAGAGAATACAACATGGAAAAGATCATAACCAGAAGCACCCAGGATATGTAATCGATATTCATGATGGAATAGAGCCAGTCCGGCAGTCCCGGCACGCCCATGCCCCATATGCAGATTATCTGAACCGCAAGCAGGAGGGTTGTAATGATCATTCCTCCCATGAGGACCAGCGTGGACGGATCGTTGTCCCGGAAGAAGTTCCGGACGTTCAGCATCAGTGTAAGCAAAAGTGCAGACAGCGCGATCAGCTGGAACGGGTAGAGGGTTTCATTGAGCGGGATGTGCAGAAAGATCATAGACATGATCATCATCATGAATAATCCGAGAAAGACAAAACCGAACCATTTGTAGTACCTTCTCTCCCGAGGTTTTTTTACCAGTTTACCCAGATACCAGCTCATGAACATCGGCGTCGCATACAGCGAATAGTATTCCATCTTTGAACAGAGTCTGACATTTGTGAACAGCAGGTACAGCAGATGGTATCTTCCGAAATACCAGCTGGATATGAACAGTACAAACAGTGACACCAGCAGCAGTTCCGCGCCCCTTTTCATAAAGAGCATCCTCAGCACGCCTGCTGCACAGCCCACACAGCTGACAACGATGGCGCATATGTACATGAAAAATGCGGCTTCATGACCCAGCAGCGGCTGATAACGCACGTCTGCAGCTGGCATCAGATATAAGTCCGAGTTGATCGGTTGAAGTTTGTTTTCCTGAGGTCTCAGGATTACCGTCAGCGTGCTGCCCCATGCATTGTCCGGAATCGGAACAATATACTGTATGTTGCCTATCATGTAGGTATCTTCCAGTTCCTTTTCCAGATATTCTGTATATGTCATTCCGTTTTCATCTCCGTTCAGCCTGACTTCATAGGGCTGAACGTCGATTTTGAATTCTGTCAGGCAATTATACTCATAGAAGATCAGATAGGAATCCTTGTACGGGGGAGTGTCCGGCAGTAAAAGGTTCATCTCCACCCTGTCCCCCTGATTTGCCATCCAGTACTCCGGAGGAAGATCATAATCGATCCTTCCGTCCGCATGAATGATGTCCACAGAAATGTCCGACTTCATTTCCACATATTTTCTGCCGTTCATATCCGGCATCGTCTTCAGAAAGCTGCTGAAGACAGAAAAAAAGACCACAAGTATCAATATTACCATAACGATCCAGCGTATCCTCGCGGCACGGCGTGCCTGTTTTTCAATCTCGCTTTTAATCATCAGATTCTACCCTACCTGCAGTCGCAGCGTATCAGTTATATTTTAACGAAAATCGTGCACTTTTATCTCATTTTTAGAACCTCTATAATTATATCATATTATTTTTATTTTCAATGCTGTAATTCGGCCAAAATAGCGATCCGGGTCATTTTTCCGTGAGATCCCGGATCACCTCTGAAGCAATCGTGAGACCGGCGGCACCGGGAACAAAAGCTGTACTTCCGGGAGTGCTTTTACCGGAGGCAGCCTTCACGCCCACAGCCTCTCCGTCGCAGATCACCGGCTCCTCTGCAGGTGCCAGGGGCTTCATGGCAGGTTCCTCAGAGTAGACAACCTTCAGTTTTTTTACACCCCGTTTTTTCATTTCGTGACGCATTACCCGGGCAAGGGGGCAGGTCTGAGTCTTATGGATATCGGTTACCAGCAGCTTGCCAGGGTCCAGTTTGTTCCCCGTGCCCATGGAGCTGATAACCGGTATTTCCAGTTCCTTCGCCTTCATGATAATGGCGATCTTGCCGGACACGGTATCTATGGCGTCCACTACGTAATCAAATTCCTCAAAGGGAATCTCATCCACTGTGTCCGGCAGGATAAACTTCTTGTGGGTTCTGACCCGGACTTCCGGATTGATATCCAGCATGCGGTCCTTCATCACATCCACCTTGTATTTTCCTATGGTGCTGTGGGTTGCGATGATCTGACGGTTCAGATTTGATTCGCTGACCACATCGTTGTCGATGAGGTCAAAAGCGCCGATCCCGCTGCGGACCAGTGCTTCACACACGTAGCCACCGACGCCGCCAACGCCGAACACCGCTACCCGCATATCATGCAGACTTCTCACCGGTTCCTCACCCAGAAGGAGTTCCAGCCTTATAAACTGGCTTTCTTTTTTTTCGCTGTTCACTGTTAACACTCCCTGTTAATATGATATATCGTCAAAATCCCCAGCCTTTCGGCTGAGGATTTCATTATTTGTTTCAATATGCTCTATACTGATTTCTGTTCTTCTGTTTCATTTTGCCCGGAGCAGAATTTATTTCTGAAAACCCCCATGGGAACCGGAACTGAGTAATAGTATCCCTGCATCTTGTCCACTTCACTGTTCAGCAGGGCCGCCCTCATCCGGGCATCTTCCACGCCCTCAACGCAGGTCGTTGCGCCGAAGATTCTGGCCATCCGGGTGACTGAAGTCACGAGATTGACTTCCTTCGAATCGTCCAGAACATTCATGACGAATTTTCTGTCCAGCTTCACCGTCCTGAATTTCAGATGTTTCAGGATATTGATGGAGCTGAATCCCGTACCGAAGTCGTCCAGAGCAAATGACACGCCCTGCCTCACCAGGCGGAAATTGATATTGATCAGACGATCCATATCCAGCATCCTGGCCCTCTCAGTGATCTCCAGGCACAGATTTCTTGCCGGGAATCCTGTTTCTCTCAGAGCGGACAGCACATTCTGCACAAAATCGTGCTGCTGCAGCTGAGCGTAGGAGACATTTACATTTATCACAAAATCCGGATAGTCCTCCAGAAGAGGCTTAACTTCCTCCAACGCACTTTTCAGCACCCAGGTTCCCAGTATCGGAAACATGGCATCACTTTCCAGCACGGGGATGAATTCGTCCGGACCAACCACACGTCCGTCGGGCCCGATCCACCTGAGCAGCGCCTCAGCACCCGCCAGAGACTCGTCCTTTGCATTCACGATCGGCTGATAGTACATGACAAAATTTCTGCATCCGTCATTTACGCTGTTCCGCACCATATTGATGAGATCCAGCTTGTTCTGACGCCTGACGGTCATGCCTCCCTCAAATTCGCAGAAATCACCCTGATGATTGTATTTCGAATCCTCGTAGGCGTTGGTGAGGCAGGAATAGACCGTGTTCACGCCGGTCTTTATGCCGTTCATGCCTGTCTCCACGTCATTCACGTAGATTCCTCCGCAGTTCACCGGCATCTGAACCCACTTTCCGTCCAGGAGATATCCCCCCTGGAGAATGTCACTGATAGTCCGGTAATGCTCCCGGAATTCCTCCGGTGTAATAGATCTGCTGATGATAGCCAGCTTGATTCCGTCAAGTCTGAACAGACTTCCGATATTTCCGTAGTGCTCCAGCATGTATCTGGCATTGTGCTGCAGTATCCTGTTGGCGAAATCATATCCGTAGAGATCATTCATACGTGAAAAATGGGTAGTTCCCAGCATGGCGATAAATATCGTCTCATTGCCTTCCAGATAATGTGCCAGATCCTTGAAAAAGGCCTGCTGATTCCTCAGTCCGGTCAGCGGGTCGATCTCACCGTCCGGTGAATGATCCCTTATGACGCCTCCAAAGTATTCCAGATTACCGTCCTCGTCACCCAGCACGATACCTCTGCAGGTGCAGGTGTGATATTTTCCTTTCTTATCCAGGGCACGGTACTGCATATCGTGCCCCACACTTTCTCCGGTAAAAATACTCTCTATACTTTTGTGATATCCTGCACGGTCATCCGGATGGATATGCTCTTCCCAGATTTCTCCTGCATTTTCCATGTACTCCCCGGGAAGGCCGTACACTTCCACCATGCGCCTGGACCATCTTGAATAGTCATACCGCATGTCGCAGAGGAAAACCTCCGTTCCCTCGGCAATAATCTCATAGGATGTAAAAAGTCTATTTAATTTTACAAGCCTTTCATGGGTAATTCCGCTCATATCATCCTCTCATAACATCAACATTTCGAACAGCCCACTACTATCCGAGTAAAATAATATCGACAGAATTACCATTTTTAATAAGACTTTATTACATTATTGCTCATAAATAATATTATTAATATCTAATATTCCCCAAATTACTTCACGTGGCTGAGAGCCTGCTTCAGATCGTCGATTATGTCATCCACGTTCTCTATGCCTACGGAGAGTCGGATCATGTCCGGCTTTACGCCGCACGCGTTGAGCTCCTCGTCGGTCAGCTGACGGTGAGTTGCGGATGCCGGGTGGAGCACACAGGTGTGGGCATCTGCCACGTGGGTCGCGATCATGGCAACCTTCAGGTGCTTCATAAATTCCTCAGCGGCCTTTCTGCCACCATTTACGCCGAAGGAGATTACGCCGCAGGTTCCGTTCGGCATGTACTTCTGAGCAAGTTCATAGTACTTGTCTCCCGGAAGGCCCGGATACGTAACGTAGGATACCTCAGGCTGCGCCTGCAGGAACTCTGCCACCTTCTGAGCGTTCTCGCAGTGGCGCTGCATCCTCACAGCCAGGGACTCGATGCCCAGATTCAGCATGAAGCAGTTCATAGGTGACGGAATGGAACCCAGGTCTCTCATGAGCTGAGCTGTGGCTTTTGTAATAAATGCCTTTTCGTTTCCGAACTTCTCTGCATAGGTGATGCCGTGGTAGGACTCATCCGGGGTACAGAGGCCCGGGAACTTGTCTGCGTGAGCCATCCAGTCGAACTTTCCGGAATCGATGACAGCTCCGCCCACTGTGGCATCGTGGCCGTCCAGGTACTTTGTGGTGGAGTGGGTTACGATGTCTGCGCCCCATTCGAACGGTCTGCAGTTTACAGGCGTAGCGAAGGTGTTGTCCACGATGAGTGGAACTCCGTGAGCGTGGGCAGCCTTTGCGAAGCGTTCGATGTCAAATACTGACAGGGCAGGGTTGGCAATGGTCTCGCCAAAGACGGCTTTCGTGTTAGGTTTGAATGCTGCTTCCAGTTCCTCGTCGCTGCAGTCAGGCTCCACGAAGGTGAAGTCTACGCCCATGCGGCGCATGGTGACGTTGAACAGGTTGAAGGTTCCGCCGTAGATGGCGGAGGATGCGATCACGTGGTCGCCGTTGGAGGCCAGGTTGAAGACTGAGAAAAAGTTGGCTGCCTGTCCGGAGGATGTGAGCATTCCTGCTGTACCACCCTCGAGAGCTGTCAGCTTGGCTGCCACCATATCGTTCGTTGGATTCTGAAGTCTGGTGTAGAAGTAACCTTCGGCCTCCAGGTCGAAGAGCTTGCCCATGTCTTCGCTGGTGTCATACTTGAAAGTGGTGCTCTGAATGATAGGGATCATTCTGGATTCACCGTTCTTTGGTTCGTAACCTGCCTGGATGCACTTAGTTTCCTGCTTCATTTTAAAGCCTCCTGTATCTGTGTTAATATGTTGCGCCCGAAGCTGCGGGCCGGCGGGCGGCGCCTCCGGGGCGTGTGCTCAAAACTTACAAATGAGATTATAGCCTAAATCTATAACAAAATGTATACTAAAAATTTATATCACACTATAGCTCAAGTCTATGGCAGCACCCGGCGCCGCATTATACTTCAAATACCTTTTTTATGCTGTCATAGTGAAGGAAGATGCCCCGGTCAGCCAGCTCCCGGATCTCGTCTGCCGTAGCAGCCTTCCATCCCAGTACTTCTGCCTCCTGGAAGTGCAGGTCTTCCTCCCTGAAATCCAGCTCGAAGCGGTAAATATCTACGAAGTAGTTGTTCCCCCTGCCCGGATTCTCCCGCTTGTAGTCAAACATGAAGCCGCCCCCGGCGCACCTCACGTCCAGACCTGTCTCTTCATGGACTTCACGGATCACAGCCTCCTCCGAGGTCTCCCCTGCAGTGACTCCGCCACCCGGGATCTCCCACCAGCCCGGAGCCCATTCCTTGTCCATCTGGCGCTGGGTTATGAGAAACCTGCCGTCGGGTCTCATGATGACTCCCAACACTGAGAGATGGTAGTCGTCGTCCGCCATCTTCCAGTCATTGCGGAGCATCTTACGGCCTGTCAGCTTCTTGTCTTTGTCATAGATATCCCAGTATTCCATTTCTCCCATTTTCTATCCCCCTTTTTCCGATGATGCCACGTCACACCAGCTTTGTGGTCCACTTTGAGCAGTCCCAGATGTCTGTGGCAATGTCGCTGTAGAACTCCGGTTCGTGGCAGACCATGAGGATGCTCCCGCGGTATTCAAGGAGAGCACGCTTCAGTTCATCCTTTGCATCCACGTCAAGGTGGTTGGTAGGTTCGTCCAGAACCAGTATGTTGGATGGTCTGTTGATCAGTTTACAGAGCCTGACCTTAGCCTGCTCGCCGCCTGAGAGCACCGCTATGCGGCTCTCGATATGACGACTCGTGAGCCCGCACTTTGCCAGTGCCGCCCTGACTTCCCTCTGGTCGAAGTTCCTGAACTCGTTCCAGATCTCCTCGATGCAGGTGGTGTCGATGTCAGGCGGCATCTCCTGCTCGAAGTATCCGATATCCAGGTGCTCCCCCTGCTTTACGCCGCCGGACAGCGGCTTTATGAGTCCCAGCAGACTCTTCAGCAGAGTGGTCTTGCCTATGCCGTTGGCTCCGGTGAGCACTATGCGGCTGCCCCTCTCCATTACCAGATCCAGAGGCTGTGAAAGGGGCTCATCGTATCCGATCACCAGCTTCTTCGTCTCAAACAGATTTTTCCCCGGCAGCCTGGAGTACAGGAAATCGAACTCCGGCTTCGGTTTCTCCTGTGCCAGCTCTATGCGTTCCATCTTGTCCAGCTTCTTTTTCCGGGACATGGCCATATTTCTCGTAGCCACCCTCGCCTTGTTTCTCGCCACGAAGTCCTCAAGCTCTGCGATTTCCTGCTGCTGCCTCTTGTAAGCGGCCTCCAGCTGAGCCTGCTGCGCCGCGAAGGCCTCCTGGAAATGATCGTAATCGCCCACATACCGGTTCAGCTTCCTGTCGTACATGTGATATATGATATTGATCACGCTGTTCAGGAAAGGAATGTCGTGGGAAATCAGCAGAAATGCGTTTTCATATTCCTGCAGATATCTCTGAAGCCAGGCGATGTGCTCCTGATCGAGGTAATTCGTGGGCTCGTCCAGCAGCAGGATCTCAGGCTTCTGAAGAAGCAGTTTTCCCAGCAGCACCTTGGTCCTCTGACCTCCTGACAGTTCCGTAACATCCCTGTCCAGACCCAGGTCCAGCAGCCCCAGCGCCCTGGCCACCTCGCTCACTTTGGCGTCGATCATGTAAAAATCGTGCACCGTGAGCAGCTCCTGCAGAGTGCCCGCCTCTTCCATATAATCCGCCATCTGCTGCTCGTCCGCATCTGCCATGAGCATGTAAAGCTCATTCATGCGGGCTTCCATATCATAAAGGGGATTAAACGCGCTGTTCAGCACATCACCGATGGTCATGCCCGGCTCCAGCACCGCATGCTGGTCCAGATATCCCACGTTCACATTCTTCGACCACTCGATCTTTCCCTCGTCCGGCTGCAGTCTGCCGGTGATTATGCTCATAAATGTAGACTTTCCCTCGCCGTTGGCTCCAATCAGGCCGATGTGCTCCCCTTTCAGCAGACGGAAAGACACATCCTCAAAAACAGCCCGGTCCCCGAACCCGTGACTCAGGTGCTCTACATTCAATATACTCATTTATTTATGGCCCTCCTCGTCATTTTCTCCCAGGCGTCCGGCAGCTTCACCGGCTTCCGGTTCTGCATTTCCCGGCTCCGGGGCTTCCCGGCCATCCGCGCCGCCGTCTTCTTCATTTTCTTCCTCCTCAGCATACGGGTCGATCAGGTCTCCGTTTATGTCGTAGACCCTGCGCACCATCCAGCTGCAGAAGAAATATCCCATGAGCACTCCCAGGATCTGTGCCGCCGCCAGAGCACCCACGCAGATCCAGTATGCCTCATTTTTGAAAATCCGGACCGCCAGATAAAAAGCCTCGGAACACACGAACACATTTATGCCGATCACGAACATCAGGTTCGAGAACAGCGAATGAGCGTAGTTCCAGGCTTCATTCGATCTCACCGTACGCCGGGTCATGAAGCTTATCTTGAAATTCTTCATGGGAGCCCTGCGCTTCCTTGTCCATTTTCCGTATATGATCATCCCTGCGGGTATCAGTGCCACGAGGATCATCTGCAAAAAAGTCATTTACCTTCCCCCTTCTGTTTTTTCCGGCTCCTTTCCTTCGGCCGGATCATCCTTCTTCATCGATTCCTTATATTCCTTCTGTCTCTTCTTCCAGTAATCCCAGTCATCCCACTGTTCATTCCAGGAATCCCTCCACTCGTCGCGGTTCCAGGCTTCCCATTCCTCATCGGCCTTAGTCTTCTCCTTGCCGAATCCCAGACCGAACCGGCGCCTTTTCCAGACCTTTTCAGGATCTATGGGAGTCCCGTCCCGGTGGAACAGATGCTTGAGCTGCGCCGTAACGCCGTAGGCCATCACGCCGCACAGTGCCACCTGCAAAGTCACCAGCATCACAGTCACGATGGCCACAACCACCAGCTGTCCCCGGTACATGAGCGCCATGAAGAAGCCCGTGGCAAAGATGGTATAGAGTCCGTATATCGCGTACATGGAGCCGCCGTAGCTGTTGGCAAAATTCCAGGTATCCTTTGTCCTGCGGGCGAGTTTTCCCGGGAATCCCAGTCCCGTTCCCACCCGGTCATCGCTTTCAGCCGGCTTTTTCAGCATGATCAGCATACCCAGCACCACCATAAGCGCAGGCACCACCAGGTTCAACATAAGTATCGCGAGTTTCATTTTCCTTCAAGTCTCCATTTTTAAATTACGATCTGCGGCAGCACATCGCATTCTTCATTTCCTCAGGGCTCCGATCATTAATAATGAAATGCGGTATCACGCCGGTCCCGGCATATTTTTCCGTATTCCGGTTTTCTTCAGATCACAGGCCACTGATCACCGGTGGTGAACTCCACCGTCAGATCGGATCGTCCATGTTTCTGCGAATCTCCTCGGTCTTCCGGTCGATAGCTCCCGGCCGTCCCTCGTCAGTCATGTCCCTCAAATACTGCAGCAGGATCCGCTCATCCGCCAGGGACATGGTCTTCGGGATCCGCACCTTGCGCACCGACGCCCGCTGGGAAACACGTATGTAACGCGGACCGGGATCTATCTGATCCACCCTGTCGATGATGAACCGCTCGTCGTTCATATCCTCTCCCTTGCCGCTGTAGGTAAAGAAGTCCAGCTTGTCCTGTCCGTAGTCACCCTTTGTCATACGCAGAGTGTACATCTGGGCGTTATGATTTTCCCGGATCATGTAGCTGATGGTAAAAGGCAGAAACAGCACGCTGATGCACCCGATGATCTCCGCGTAGTGAAGCAGGTAATAGAGCGGCATGAAACTCACCATGGGCGTGGACCACAGGATCACCACACCCAGGACCGAAAGAATCAGATTCCCGGTCATGAGCCCCAGCGGCTTTTTCATAAATTCTGCTCTCCGCTCCGGATCTATTTTTACGCCGCCCTCGGACTCCCGTATGCTCTCCAGTGAGCGGAGCTGCTGTTCGGTACGATGACTGTAGTCCTTGATCATGGCTCTGGCAAAGAGCACTACGAACCCGGCCACCACAAGGAAGAGCAGCAGAGAGATCGCCCGGAGCATCCCCGCGTCTCCCGTGACAAATGAGTAGACCAATGTGGCGATCAGCAGGATCTGCAGGAATTTCGATACCATGTTCATGATGAAGATCCTGTTGGGGCGCCCGTCAAAGGCATCCGGCACCAGCACCTGGAACAGCCCGGCAAAAGCCTGCGCCCTGTTTGCTTCCACGCTCTCGTCGAAGTACAGCAGAGCAAGGTGCACCGTGGATTTCATGACACAGTAAAAAGGATAGGCGAACAGGATCACAGCCATGGAAATGTTTCCGCCGTTCAGGCCGAAATCCAGCCCTGCACCGGCGGTGAGCACTCCGTAGATGATCATGAGTCCCATCACCCAGCCTATGTAGATAATCGTCTTCTTCAAAATGTAAGTCACTATATTCATATAAAAAGTTTACGATATTTCCGTCATAAATAAAAGCGAACAGAGTGTTTTTTTCGCCCGTCCCTCAAAAAAAGAAGAACGCCCAAGCATGTGCCCGAGCGTCCTTCAGGGGTTAGGATTTACTGAA
Source organism: Clostridia bacterium (assembly GCA_024684465.1). Classification (GTDB taxonomy): domain Bacteria; phylum Bacillota; class Clostridia; order Peptostreptococcales; family Anaerovoracaceae; genus JAIKWW01. The sequence continues at coordinate 20,678 of JAIKWW010000035.1, forward strand.
TTGCTACTTTCATTTAGCAATTATATTGTAGTCCATCTTTATTAATAATTCAATGCCTATTCTGAGCTCTTTTCCCTCAGGTTCCGTAATATCTCTCATTTTCCCGAAAACACCCGTAAAAACTCCGGCACGCCGGCAGGCGATCACCCGGATTCAGAGTTCAGCCTCATGCTCCCCCTATTTTACAGAGTAGAGCAGATCACCGTAGGAAGGGAACGGCCAGAAGTTTTTAGCAGTAATGGTCTCAAGCTCGTCTCCTACGAGGCGCACCTCGATCATGCGCTTCATAACCTCATCGTGGAAATACTGCGCCTGATCCGGGCCCTCGAAATCGTCAGCCTGTATAACAGCTTCACTGAGACTGGCAGCCTTCTCATTCAGCGTCGCAGCCAGATAGGAAATCCTGGTGAGCACGTCCACTTCCGCCTTAGGGTCGATTCCCAGTTCCTTCTTTGCCAGAGCGGTCTGAGCCAGCTTGTTGCTGTACTGACTCACAGCAGGAGCGATGAATTTTCTGGCCATGTCCAGCATGGTCAGGGCTTCGATGTTTGTGAGCTTCGCATACTCCTCCAGCTTGACCTCGTAGCGGGCACGGATCTCTGTCTCGTTCATGACTCCGTGTCTCTTGAAGAGTTCGATGTTGCCCTTGTTGATGATGTACTTTGCGGCGTCCACAGTGCTCACCAGATTCTTGAGGCCTCTGCTCTCAGCTTCCGCAACCCATTCCTGAGCGTAGCCGTCTCCGTCGAAGAGGATCCTCTGATGTTTTACCATCACTTCTCTCACCAGTTCCTCCAGTGCCACATCGAAGTTCTCCGCTCCCTCCAGCCTGTCAGCGAACTGCATGAAGGAATCTGCCACGGCTGTGTTGATCACGTAGCAGATGTCTGCGATCGACTGGGCGGAGCCCGTCATGCGGACTTCAAACTTATTGCCCGTAAATGCGATAGGGGACGTTCTGTTTCTGTCCGTGGTATCCATCTTGAAAGAAGGAAGAGCGTTAGCTCCCAGTTCCATGCGGCTGTTCATCTGCTCAGGCATGGCCTTGCCCTTGACTATGGAATTCACGATGGCGCTCAGATCATCTCCCAGATAGATGGAAACGATGGCAGGAGGTGCCTCATTGCCTCCCAGTCTGTGATCGTTGCCTGCCGTTGCCACCGCCGCACGGATCAGGCCCTGATAGTCGTCCACAGCCTGGACGAACGCAGCCAGAGCCAGCAGGAACAGCTTGTTGCCTGCAGGATTCTTGCCCGGATTCAGCAGATTGATGCCAGTGTCTGTGGAAATGGACCAGTTGGTGTGCTTGCCGGAACCGTTAACTCCCGCAAACGGCTTTTCGTGAAGCAGGCATACCATGCCGTGACGCTTTGCCACCTTCTGAAGCAGCTCCATGGTGAGCTGGTTGTGGTCAAGGGCCACGTTTATCTCAGTGTACACCGGTGCCATCTCGTGCTGAGCCGGCGCAACTTCGTTATGCTCCGTCTTGGAGAGGATTCCCACCTTCCAGAGCTCGTCGTTCAGATCCTCCATGAAGGCCTTTACTCTCGGCTTTATGGCACCGTAGTAATGATCGTCCAGTTCCTGGCGCTTAGGCGGCTTGGCTCCGAAGAGAGTGCGTCCGCAGTACACCAGATCCGGTCTCTTGTCGTAGGCTTCCTGATCGATGAGAAAGTACTCCTGTTCAGGACCCACGGAAGTGATCATCTTCTTCACATTATCCATGCCGAAGAGCTTCATGATCCTCAGCCCCTGCTTGTTTATAGCGTCCATGGAACGGAGGAGCGGAGTCTTCTCGTCCAGGGCCTCTCCGGTATATGCACAGAATGCCGTCGGGATGCAGAGTGTCTTTTCCTTTATGAAAGCGTAGGAAGTCGGATCCCAGTTGGTATATCCTCTGGCCTCAAAGGTCGCACGGATGCCGCCGGAAGGGAAACTGGACCCGTCGGATTCTCCCTTGATGAGTTCCTTTCCTGTGAATTCCATGCTGATGCTGCCGTCCGGTTCCGGATTGATAAATGCATCGTGTTTCTCGGCTGTAACACCTGTCAGCGGCTGGAACCAGTGAGCAAAATGAGTCGCGCCCTTTTCGATGGCCCAGGTCTTCATAGCTGCGGCTATGATGTTTGCAGCCTCTTTGCTCAGCTCTCTGGAAGTTTCAATGGTCTCCTGAAGTTCCTCATAGGTATTCTTCGGGAGTCTGGATCTCATGACTTCGTCGTTAAAGACGAGACTGCCGAAAATCTCTTTGGTATTTGACATGTCCTCTCCTTGGTCAAAATGGAAATGCGGATAAATAAAAAGGCGCAGTAGTCCCGGGGACTCAGCGCCATTGCTATCTTAGAATACTATAATGGCTGGAACTGCCTCTGTCAATCTCTATTCGGATGCTCCCGTCAGCCTTTCCCGACAAAGTGGCAGCAGCCTGTCCCTTTCGCTGTGGAGATCCAGGCTCACATCCATGAATATTTCAAAGGCCAGAAGTCCCTGATAGATCAGCATATCCATGCCGTTCATGGTGCGAAGGCCGAGACTGGCGGCATGTTTCAGAAAACGGGTCTCCCAGGGATTGTAGATCAGATCGCAGATCAGGGCCCGGCTGTCATCCAGGAATGAAAGATCCTCAAAGTCCATGCCCGTTCCGCTCATACCCAGGGAAGTGCAGTTGACTATGACGTCGGCCTCAGCGGCAGCCCGGGACATATTTTCACCGGTCCACTCCAGAGCCTTCGCCACCGGGACTGAACCGCAGAGGGCTGCAGCCTTTTCAAAAGTCCGGTTCACCATGGTGACAGATTCGGCACCGGCTTCGGCGCATCCCCGTATCAGAGCCCCGGCAACGCCGCCGGCTCCTATTATCATGATCCGGGAATCCTTTACTTTCACGCCGTGACGTTCAAAGGCCATAAACAGCCCCCTCACGTCCGTGTTATAGCCTCTGAGCCTGCCGTCCGGGAGCACTTTGACGGTATTCACCGAACCGTAGGATTCCGCCTCCGGATCCAGCTCGTCCACCAGGCCCGCCAGGGCGTTCTTGTGGGGCATTGTGGCATTGAAGCCGGCAAGTTTCAGCAGGCGGGCGGCCTCGGTGAACTTCCCGGTCTCCCCGGCTTTCACGAGAAAGGGAAGATATACCGCATCCAGCCCGGCCTCCCGGATGATCTGACTGTGCAGAAACGGGGACAGGGAATGCCCTATGGGATCTCCGATCACCGCCATCAATTTCGTTTCGGGTCCTGTTATCATGTGCTGATCCTCTCTGTATCAAAAGGGCCGGGGCCGCCACATCTGGCAGCGCCCGGCCGGCTTATTCCGATCTTTATGTTCGCGTGCTCCCGCCGTTTGCCCGGGGAGCATCCGTTAGCGGGACGCTGTCCCTATTCCTTGATCTCAGGTTCTGCCTCCGGCTCGATAAATGTGCCGTTTGCGATCTTTTCCTCTCTGTTTGCGAGAGACGCCTTCATCAGTTCTCTGAAGAGCGGATGAGGTCTGTTCGGTCTGCTCTTGAATTCAGGATGGAACTGAACGCCCACGTGGAACTTCTGCTCAGGGAGTTCTACAGCTTCCACCAGTCTGCCGTCAGGAGACAGTCCGGAGAATACCAGTCCGGCGTCTACGCACTTCTGGCGATAGGAGTTGTTGAACTCGTATCTGTGTCTGTGTCTCTCCTGAACTTCAGGCTGCCCGTATGCCTTTTCCAGAACTGTTCCCGGCTGCACTTCGCAAGGATATGCTCCCAGTCTCATGGTGCCGCCCATCTCGATGTCGCCTCTCTGATCCGGCATCCAGTGGATTACAGGGCTGTTGCCCTCAGGAACGAACTCGCTGGAGTTGGCGTCCGCGATTCCCAGCACGTTTCTGCAGAATTCCACAACTGCCAGCTGCATGCCCAGGCAGATTCCCAGGAATGGCATGTTGTGCTCCCTCGCATACTTGATGGCAGTGATCTTGCCCTCGATACCTCTGTCGCCGAAGCCGCCCGGAACCAGAAGTCCGTCGCAGTCCTCCAGGTAAGCCTGAACAGTGTCAGGTGTCACCTGCTCGGAATCGATCCACTTGATGTCAGTGTTTGCGCCGTTTGCCCAGCCGCCGTGACGGAGCGCTTCAGCCACCGACAGATATGCGTCGTGGAGCTGAACGTACTTTCCTACCATTGCGATCCTTACAGTCTTGTCGGACTTTTCGATCCTCTCGCTCATAGCCTCCCATTCAGCCATGTCAGGTTCCCGGTCCTCCAGACCCAGTTCTCTGCAGACGATGTGGGAGAAGTTGCTCTCCTCCAGCATCTGAGGAACCTTGTATAATACAGGGATGTTCCTGTTGTTGATTACGCAGTCTTCCTTTACATTACAGAACAGGGAGATCTTCTGGCGGATGCTGTCGCTGATATTCTGATCACATCTTGCGATGATGATGTCAGGGGAGATACCCAGTGATCTCAGTTCCTTTACGGAGTGCTGTGTCGGCTTTGACTTGTATTCGCCGGAGCCCACGAGATAAGGAATGTATGTTACATGAATGAAGAGGCAGTTCTCTCTGCCAACTTCCAGAGAAAGCTGACGGATTGCTTCCAGGAACGGCTGGGACTCGATGTCGCCTGTCGTTCCGCCGATCTCTGTGATAACCACGTCCGCCTCTGCTCTCTTACCTACGGAGTGCACGAAGTTCTTGATCTCGTTTGTGATGTGAGGAATTACCTGGATAGTCTCGCCCAGGTAGTCACCGCGGCGCTCCTTGCTGAGCACGTTCCAGTAAACCTTGCCTGTGGTCATGTTGGAGAACTTGTTCATGTTCTCGTCGATGAAACGCTCGTAGTGTCCCAGGTCCAGGTCAGTTTCAGCACCGTCCTCGGTTACGAATACTTCGCCGTGCTGATAAGGACTCATTGTGCCCGGATCCACGTTGATGTACGGATCCAGCTTCTGAGCAGTTACCTTGTAACCTCTGGCTTTCAGCAATCTTCCCAGTGATGCTGCCGTTATACCTTTGCCGAGGCCGGAGACAACGCCGCCGGTCACGAATATGTATTTTACAGTTTTCATTATTCCCTCCGCTAAATATTAAACAATTATCTCGCCTTCGTACACGTTCTTGCAATCACCCTGGATAGTGACATTTTCTCCGTCATAGACCACCTTCAGGTCTCCGCCGAGAACCTTGACTGTGATCTCGGTGTTTGGCTCGCAGTAGCCGTTCTCCACAGCTGCCACCGCAGCGGCGCATGCTCCCGTCCCGCAGGCTCTGGTCTCGCCGTTTCCGCGCTCCCAGACTCTCATCTTGATGGTCTTCGGACTGATCACCTTTACGAATTCCGTGTTGATCCGTTCAGGGAAGAGCTCGTTCTGCTCAAACTGAGGTCCGATCTTCTCCAGATTAATGTTGTCCACATTCTTTACAAATACCACGCAGTGCGGATTTCCCACATTCACGCATGTGATGTTGTAATCCCTGTCACCGATGGAAACCGGCTCGTTAACAACCTTGTCCGCCGCGATATTTACAGGAATCTTGTCAGGTTCCAGTGTAACCCTGCCCATGTCTACCTTTGCGGCAACCACCTCTCCGTACTGCTTGATCAGGTGAACCTGACGGATCTCGTCGTCCGCTTCCACGGTGACCACGTCCTTTTCAGCAATACCCTTGTCGTGGAGGTACTTGCCGATGCAGCGCAGAGCGTTGCCGGAAATACCGCCGATGGTGCCGTCTCTGTTCACCAGCTGCATGGATGCATCGGCCTTGTCCGACGGATAGATCATGACGATGCCGTCGCCGCCTATGCCCAGATGTCTGTCGGAGAGCATTACTGAAAGTCCCTCCGGATTGTCGATATGCTGGTCGAAGCAGTTGAAATATATATAGTCGTTCTGAGTGCCGCTCATCTTTGTGAATTCCAGCGTCTGCCGCCTGGAGCGCATCTCATTGATATTTACCAGTTCAGTGCATTCCTTCGTGAACTTTGAACGCAGGCAGCGAACCAGAGCAGCTGCTGTGTCCATAGATGTAAGGCTCGGGATGGATCTCTCCACTGCCTTTCTCCTGATCTTTACGGAATCTCTGGTCGGGATCCTTCCTCTCTCCGAAGTGGAGATAATGTAATCCACCTTGCCGCTCTCAAGCAGCGTGATGCAGTTGTTGTCCGACTCGTGAACCTTGTCCACGTGGTGGATCACCATGCCCTCGCCCTCGAGGACTCTTGCTGTTCCCTCTGTGGCATAGAGTTCAAAGCCCATTTCTTCGAAGCCTCTGGCAACGTCCACCAGCTCTGCCTTGTCTCTGTTTCTCACCGTAAAGAGGACGCCGCCCTCCTTCTTCATCTCATAGCCTGCTCCCAGAAGGCCCTTGTAAAGAGCTTCCTCCAGGGTGGATGCCAGGCCCAGGACCTCGCCTGTGGACTTCATCTCAGGTCCCAGGTGCGTATCCACGTTGATGAGCTTTTCGAAGGAGAATACAGGAACCTTTACAGCGTAGTAAGCTGACTTTCTGTAAAGTCCGGTGCCGTAACCCATCTCCTCCAGAGTCTCGCCCAGCATCGCTCTGGTTGCCAGCTCTACCATAGGCACGCCGGTTACCTTCGTGATGTAAGGGATCGTTCTGGATGCTCTCGGATTTACCTCGATAACGTAAAGGTCGTTTTCGTAAATCAGGTACTGGATGTTCACCAGACCGAGAGTCTTCATGGAAACTGCCAGCTTCTTGGACTGGTCGATTATCTTTTCAATGATATCATCCGTGATATTCCATGCGGGATAAACCGCGATGGAGTCGCCGGAGTGGATGCCGGTTCGCTCGATATGCTCCATGATACCCGGGATCAGGATGTCCTTGCCGTCGCAGATGGCGTCGACTTCCAGCTCGATTCCCATGAGGTACTTGTCGATGAGTATCGGATTCTCGATCTCCTGGCGCAGGATGATCTCCATATATTCTCTGATGTCGTCATCGTCAAATGCGATGATCATGTTCTGGCCGCCGATTACGTAGGAAGGTCTCATGAGAACCGGATATCCTATCTCATTTGCGGCCTTCAGTGCCTCTTCCGTGGTCATCACCGTCAGACCTGCCGCGCGCTTTACGTTCAGCTCTCCCAGCAGTTCGTCGAAGCGCTCTCTGTCCTCCGCCATGTCGATGCTGTCGGCAGGAGTGCCCAGGATCTTCACGCCGTTCTCGCTCAGGTGCTTCGTCAGCTTGATCGCAGTCTGTCCGCCGAATGCCACTACCACTGCCACCGGCTCCTCGGTATGGATGATATTCATCACATCTTCGTCAGTGAGAGGTTCAAAATACAGTCTGTCAGCGGTGTCGAAGTCCGTGGAAACGGTCTCCGGGTTGTTATTTACGATGACCACCTCGTAGCCCTGCTGCTTCAGCGCCCATACGCACTGAACTGAAGCGTAGTCGAACTCGATGCCCTGGCCGATCCTGATAGGGCCGGAGCCGAATACGATGATCGTGCCCTTGTAGTTCAGGTCCTTCTTGCGGGCGTCCATGATGAACTGGGTGGCTTCGTTTTCTTCGTCATATGTGGAATAGAAATACGGTGTTTCCGCAGCAAATTCCGCAGCGCAGGTATCAACCATCTTATAGACCGCATTTCTCTTGTTTTCTATCTTCTGTCCCGAGAGCTTTTCGATGATCTCGTCCAGGAAGGCCATCTTCTTTGCCGCAAGGTACAGCTCGTCCGTGAGGGTCTCGCTCTTCAGGCGGTTTTCCATGTCGATGATCTTGACGATCTTCGCCAGGAACCACTCGTCGATGAGTGTTATCTCGTGGATCTCGTCTATGGTGAGAAGTCCGCGCTTGAGTGCCTGGTAGATTACGAAGAGTCTCTCGTCATCCTGAACGTGAACGTGTGCCTTGACCGCCTCGTCGTCCATGAGGGCGAACTTTTCTTCATCCAGAGTCTTGTGGCCTATCTCGGCGCCGCGTACAGCTTTCATAAGCGCCTCTTCGAAGGTCTGGCCTATTGCCATTACTTCGCCTGTGGCCTTCATCTGTGTGCCCAGATGTCTCTCCGCGTAAACGAACTTGTCGAACGGCCACTTAGGGAACTTGACAACCACGTAGTCCAGGGCAGGCTCGAAGCATGCGTAGGTGGTTCCTGTGACTGCGTTTCTGATCTCGTCCAGCGTGTAGCCGATGGCGATCTTCGCAGCGACCTTGGCGATCGGATAACCGGTGGCCTTGGATGCCAGTGCGGAGGATCTGGAAACTCTCGGATTTACTTCTATAACTGCGTAGTCGAATGATTCAGGATGCAGCGCGAACTGGCAGTTGCAGCCGCCCTCGATCTCCATTTCCGAAATGATATCCAGGGATGCCTTACGGAGCATCTGGTATTCCTTGTCGGACAGTGTCACAGCCGGAGCGATTACCACGCTGTCGCCGGTGTGCACGCCAACCGGGTCGAAGTTTTCCATGGAGCAGACCGTGATAACGTTGCCTGCGCTGTCCCTCATTACTTCGAACTCGATCTCCTTCCAGCCTGCGATGCTCTTCTCCACGAGAACCTGTGTGATCGGTGAGAGTCTCAGGCCGTTTTCAGTAATGTCGCGAAGCTCCGCTTCATTGTTGACGATGCCGCCGCCGGTGCCTCCCAGCGTGAACGCAGGACGGATGATCACCGGATAGCCGATCTCCTTTGCGAAATCAGCTGCGGACTGGATGTCATTTACCACCTTGGAAGGGATTACCGGCTGACCAATCTTTTCCATGGCCTCCTTGAAGAGCTCGCGGTCCTCGGCCTTGTCGATGGTCACAGGGTTTGCTCCCAGCAGCTTCACGCCCATCTCATCCAGGAACCCGGACTTGGCCAGCTGCATGGAGAGGGTCAGGCCGGTCTGTCCGCCCAGAGTTGAGAGCAGGCCGTCCGGCTTTTCCTTTGCGATGATCCTCTTCAGGACTTCCAGATCCAGCGGTTCTATGTAAATGCTGTCAGCCATCTTGTTGTCTGTCATGATGGTGGCAGGGTTGGAGTTTACGAGAACTACCTCCAGTCCCTCC